>NZ_DLGY01000051.1:0-97615 GCF_002482945.1 Flavobacterium sp. UBA7682 | reverse complement strand
GCACAATCCTTGTCGAGAATCGTACAACCCTTATCGAGAATTGTACAATCCTAAGTTGGCGCACCGCCGAAATTTATCAGGGAGGCTTTTTTTAAAGATAAGTTTTAAGTAATTAACAGTCATGCTGTTAATAAGTTTATAAAGAATCGAAAAATCAGGATTCCCTTTTTCTTAAATTTAGGATAATTAACCCATCATGACTTGTGTGATGAAAAACTAAACTTATGAGAAAACTATTTGCAGAATTTTTTGGTACCTACTGGCTTGTTTTTGGCGGTTGTGGTAGTGCTTTGTTTGCCGCGGGATTTCCAGATTTGGGGATTGGCTTTGCCGGTGTTTCATTAGCTTTTGGATTAACCGTTTTGACGATGGCTTATGCTGTAGGTCATATATCGGGTGGCCATTTTAATCCGGCGGTATCTTTCGGGCTTTGGGCTAGTGGCCGATTTTCGGGTAAAGATTTATTGCCTTATATCGTTTCACAATGTTTGGGCGGAATTGCCGCAGCAGGAACTTTGTTATTCATCCTTTCAGGCAAAGAAGGATTCGCTATTGACAATACTAAAGCGGGTGCTTTTGCCACCAATGGTTATGGGGCTTTTTCTCCTGATGGTTATTCCGTAGGTTCAGCATTTGTAGCAGAATTTATTTTGACGATGTTTTTCGTACTCATTATTGTTGGCGCTACAGACAAATTGGCTAACGGAAAGTTTGCCGGCGTTGCTATAGGTTTGGCATTAACTTTAATCCATTTAATCAGTATTCCAATCACCAATACTTCTGTTAATCCTGCGCGTTCTACTTCGCAGGCGGTTTTTGCACAAGAAGAATCTTTATCCCAATTGTGGTTGTTTTGGGTTGCACCAATTGCCGGTGCCTTGGTTGGAGGATTTATTTATAAATTGTTTTTAGACAAAAAAGAAGATTTATAGTTTTAACTTAGTTTAAAATCAGTAAAGAGAAAAGGATGAAGTTATTTGTTCTTTTCTCTTTATTTTTGTGGAATGAACTCGCTTTTCCCAAAAGAAAAAATTGCTTTCAATCTTCCCGATGCTGAAATAGAATACTATTCAAGTTTCTTTGATTCGGCTCGTGCCAATGAACTTTTTGAGAAATTAAAATCAGAGATTCCTTGGCAACAAGACAATATTACGGTATTTGGCAAAACCCATCCACAACCGCGATTGACGGCGCTTTTTGGGAATGAAGGCAAGCCTTATGGTTACTCGAATATTGTGATGCAACCGCATCATTGGAACCCGTTATTGATGTTTATTAAGGACGAAGTTGAATCTGTTTGCCAAGAAAATTTCACTACAGTTTTACTCAATTATTATCGCAATGGGAAAGACAGTAATGGTTGGCACGCCGATAATGAAAAAGAGTTGGGTAGAAATCCTATTATTGCTTCGGTCAGTTTTGGTGCTGAGCGACCTTTTCATTTGCAACACAATACGATTAAGGAGCAAAAGACAAAAATCAATTTGGAGCATGGAAGTTTACTGATTATGAAAGGCACGACGCAGCATTTTTGGAAACACCAAATTCCGAAAACGGCTAAAGAAATAGGTTCCCGAATCAATCTTACTTTTCGCATCATCAAGTAATTCTCTATTTTATTATATTTGATAAAAAACAATTCGATGAACGATATCATTCAATATTTCGAAAGCATTCCGTCTTCGCACAGGGCGTTGATTTTAGCCGGTGGGATTGCTTTGTTTTGGTTAATCGAAAGCGCTGTTCCCTTTGTAAAATTTGGTTACAACAAAGTACAGCACGCGGGAATCAATATCTTTTTTACTGTTACGACGATTATAGTTAATTTTTGTTTGGCTGTAATTTTAGTCAACACCGCGCAATGGACAGTCGAGCACAAGTTTGGTTTATTGAATTGGCTACCTGAAATGAATATCTGGTTGTTTGCGATTGTTGGTTTGTTGCTTTTGGATTTGATTGGTGCCTATTTAGCGCATTTGGTGGAACATAAAGTCAAGGTTTTATGGCGATTTCATTTGATTCATCATACCGATACTTGGATTGATACGACTTCAGGAAACCGTCATCATCCGGGCGAGAGTGTGATACGATTTGTTTTTACGACTATGGGCGTTTTAATTGTGGGTAGCCCTATGTGGATGGTTTTTTTGTACCAAACTTTATCGGTTGTGGCTACGCAATTTACCCACGCAAATATTGCTTTGCCAAAGCAATTGGATAAAGTGATGAGCTATTTTTTGGTTTCACCTGACATGCATAAAGTGCATCACCATTACGTTTTGCCTTATACTGATAGTAATTACGGGAATATATTTTCGATTTGGGACAGACTTTTTGGCACATTTAAAACGTTAGAGAGAGAAAAAATAGTTTACGGCGTTGATACACACATGAAGCCTGAAGAGCACAATGATTTAAAGAATTTGTTGTCGATTCCTTTTCAAAAACACCGTTCGCCAAATAGTGAGAGTTAAAAAAAACACTAGTCAGATTGAAAACTAATTATTTTTTTTATTAATATTGATTAGAAATTTATCAGTTGGAATCTATTTTTAAATAATGCTTTTACAGAAATGAAAAAAAGTAAGCTTGCAGACTTTGACAACGAGCAAATAGAAAGAGTTGTCAGCATGGCTCAAGAGGAAAAAAAGCCTTTTGAAGTAATAAAAGAAGAATTTGGCCTTACCGAAAACGAAGTAACCGAATTAATGCGTAAACGTTTATCGAAAGATAATTTTGAGCTTTGGAAGAAAAAAGCGGCGGGAAGCAAGCCAAAACCAAAACCAATTATTGACGATTTCGATGATGATTTAGAAGGTAAATATTATATCAAAAATAAATTTGACTAAAACTTTAACTCTTGTTCAACAAGAGTTTTTTTATTTACTGCTATTCCCTTTATTCTAGTCGTTATTTTTATTGCCGACTTAATTTTAGTTAATCAATACTAAAAATGTTAAAATCGATTGTAACTATTACTTACATTTGGTGTCTTATCCAAAAAAAAATTGACTATGAAAAAACTAATTCTAAGTGCTATTGTAACCTTGTCGGTTTTCAATTTTAATGCCGTTGCACAAAAGAAATCCACTGCTGTTCAAGAGATAAAAGTTGCTATCGATTTAAATCAAGTTAAAGAGGATAAAGTGATGGTAACCATTACGCCACCAAGTTTTACATCTGCTGAGGTTGTTTTCCATATTCCAAAAACAGTTCCGGGAACGTATTCTTCGGACAATTATGGGAAATTACTAGTTGATTTAAAAGCTTTGGACAAAAGCGGGAATGAGTTAACGGTAACTAAAACCGATGACAATTCTTGGAAAATCAGTAATGCTAAGGCTTTGGCAAAAGTTACTTATTGGGTAAATGATACATATGATACGGAAACCGGAAGAGGTTTTGGGAAAGATGAAATTTTTTCACCTGCCGGAACCAATATCGATGAAGGCAAGAATTTCATGTTGAACAATCATGGATTTATTGGCTATTTTGATGATAAATTAGAAATCCCTTATAATGTAACGATTACACATCCGGCAACACTTTTTGGCTCCACTTCTTTGGTAGATCTTAACAAAAGTGATACCGTTGATAATTTTGTAACCAAAAGATATTTTGAATTGGTAGACAATCCAATTATGTATTCAAAACCCGACTACATTACTTTTAAGGTAGACGGAATGGAGATTTTATTCAGTGTATATTCTCCCAATGGATCACACACAGCCAAATCACTTTTGGCCGATTTAGAAAAAACCATGCGTGCTCAGAAGGCTTTTTTGGGACCTATCAATAACAACAAAAAATACACCGTTCTTTTGTACTTATCGGATATGCAAAAAGCCGATGCGAAAGGTTTTGGCGCTTTAGAACACCATACATCAACTACCGTAGTTTTTCCTGAAATGATGCCGGCTGCAGCATTGGGAGAGCAAATTAAGGATGTAGTTTCTCATGAGTTTTTCCATATCGTGACCCCATTGAGTATTCATTCTAAAGAGATTCAGTATTTTGATTACAATAACCCAAAAATGTCAAAACATTTGTGGATGTATGAAGGCGTAACCGAATATTTTGCGAATTTGTTCCAAATCAATCAAGGGTTAATTGATTCGGATGAATTTTATCAAAGAATGGTTGGGAAAATCAACAACGCTTCGAGTTTAAATGATACTATGCCATTTACTGAAATGAGTGCTAATGTATTGGTTCCGCCATACAAAGACCAATATTTGAATGTATATGAAAAAGGAGCTTTAATCGGAATGTGTATTGATATTATCATTCGTGAAAAGAGTAATGGACAAAGAGGCATTTTAGATTTGATGCAAAAATTGTCTAAAAAATACGGTGCGGAAAAACCATTCAATGATGAAGATCTTTTTGCTGAAATTACGTCGTTGACGTATCCTGAAGTAGGAGAGTTTTTAAATACTTACGTTGCCGGTCCAACACCGATTCCATACGATGTTTATTTTGCTAAAGTTGGCGTAGGCAAAGCCAAAATGAGTGTTCCAATGAACCCGTTTTTGAAAGACCAATCAACGCCATATATCACAGTTGATGGGAAAACTAAGGAAATCATGGTATTGCCAAGTACAGAACTGAATGAATTCATGAAAGGTTTAGGCATGCAAGGCGGCGATATTATTGTAGCTGTCAATGATAAAGCTTACAATTTAGATAACATTTATGATATGATTATGGAAAGCCAAAGCTGGAAAGTAGATGACGACATAACTGTAAAAATCAAACGTGACGGAAAAGAGCAAACCATCAAAGGCAAAGTAAAATTGTCTATGGAAGAAGTAGAAGGTTACGGACTTATCGATACTTCGAAAGAGCCTTTAAACAAAGCTTGGTTGAAAGGATAATACCAATAATTTTATAATTCAAATCCTCAATTTGTGAATCAGATTGAGGATTTTTTAGTATTATTGCCACTCGAGACCGTTAGGTCGAATTGAATGTAGTTAAAATTTGTAACAGATTTAAAATATCAGAGTATCACTCAGTATAAACCGAATGTTCGTCGGACATTCTCCTCTTAATATCAAACATGCAAAAATCATTTCTCACCTCATTATCAGTATTAATTTTAGTTTGCTTTGCCGGTTCGCTTACGCTCGAGTCTTGTTCAGAAAAAAAATCGGAGAAGAATTTTGTGCTAAATGGAAATATCAAAGGCTTAAAAAGCGGAACGCTATACATTCAAAGAATAAAAGATACCCTTTTAGTGCCAATCGATACTATTAAAATTGACGGTGATTCCCATTTTGTAAGTGAATTTGATTTACAATCTCCAGAGATGTTATACTTGTTTTTAGATAGAGGTGTGACCAATTCTTTAGACAACAATATTTCTTTTTTTGCTGAAAAAGGCACCATGAATATTGAAACTACGCTTGATTTTTTTACTGCGGATGCTAAAATTACCGGTTCAAAAAATCAGGAGTTATATGATGACTATAGAAAAGTAATGGCCAGGTATGTCAATCAAGATATGGATTTGATTGAAAAAAAATTCAAGGCCTTTAAAGACGGAAAACTTGATGAAGTAAGCAAAATGGAAGAAGAGCAAAAGAGTATTTTAAAAAGAAAATATCTGTACACCACAAATTTCGCTGTAAATCATTCCGATTATGAAGTTGCGCCTTATGTGGCTTTGGCAAACATTTACGATATCAATTTGAAATATTTGGATACTATTCAAAAAACAATGTCACCTAAAGTGGCAAAATCGCTTTACGGTAAAAAGTTTAACGATTTTATCGCTGAAAGAAAAAAGGCTGAAAAATAAGCTTATTATCTTTTCATAGCAAAATGTCCTTTATGGATTTTTCCATCAGCTCGGGTAACGTAAAACCAATAATCATCGGAAGGCAATTGTCTTCCGTTGTAGTTTCCGTCCCAAGCTTCATTGTTTTTCATCACTCGAAGTAATTTTCCGTAACGGTCAAATATCCGCACTTCAAAATTGGGTTCGAATTGAGAGAATTTAATACTCCAACCATCATTGTTGCCATCACTATTTGGCGTGAAGAACTTCGGATAATTTAATAAGAAGACTTGTTCAGTGGCTATTCCGCATTCTTTTTTGTCTCTAACCGTCACCAGATAAGCGCCATTTGGCAAACCATTGAAAACATTACTGTTTTGGAAATTAATTCCGTCTATAGCATATTCATAATCGCCTAAACCAACAGCATTAACGGTAATGCTATTTTCGGAATCTGTCCAATCAACCGTGTCTATTGAAGTAATTGTCGGTGCATTGGATAAAACGACTGTGAAGTTTTTAGTTGAAGAACAAGTCACAGAACCATGATTTTCTGTCACAGTAACTGAATAGTTTCCTGCTTGGTTAATTACAATGGAAGGCGAAGTCGCATTAGTTGACCAAAGGTAACTGTCAAAACCTGAATCGGCTTGGACTGAAACAATGCCTCTTTCACAAAGAATAATTTCATCAGAGATTGTAATGATTGGAACAGGAACTAAGGTCAATTGCAATTGTACAATTTGGTGACAACCATTCATAGAATCAATTCTCACATAGATAATGTTTAGACCTAAATTCAGTGTATGGTTTGTTGCCAATTCTTCGCCAATAATTTGATTTTCCGCACCATTATAAGTTTTGTAATAAGAGAAAGTATTTCCGCTTGTATTGATTAAAAATGAATCAAATTGCGACAAATCAACCATTTCAGTTCCGTTATTTCCTTCGTCACAAACATTTGTTGCATAGTCATTGGCGTTTAAAGAAAAAATCAAACTAATAGTAATGGCTAGTCTGTTTATACTTTCACAACCATTGACGGTTTGTGTGGCAAAATAAACAGTTCCATCAACGAGTAAAGTATTAGATGGTAAAACGGTTGTAGAGGTAGTAGAACTGTACCAATTAATGGCAGTTCCTGTTACAGTAATGTCGTTTAAAGTCGGATTTTGCAAAGCACAAAATGATTGAGGACTATTGCCTATTGGTGCTGGCGTATTTTGAATGTTAATAGTAACCGAAACTCGTGAACTTTCACAACTGTTCAAGGTTTGTGAGACATAATATGTAGTGCCATTTTGTAAAGCTGTTGTGGAATTTAATAAGTTTCCTCCGGTTGGCGCATCATACCATTGGATGTTTTGACCGGTTATAGCTATATTATTAACCGTTGCATTTTGTTGGATGCAAAAGGTTTGAGGCGAATTTGCAATAGGTAAAGTTACCGCGCTAATTACAACCGTTTGGTTTTGAGTTTCGATGTTTCCGTTGCCGTCATCATAATTCCATTGTACGGTGTAAGTTCCCGGTAACGGATAATTTAATGGATTTGTGGTTGTTCCGTTTACAATTCCAGAGCAATTATCTGTTGCCGTTGGAATTGGGATTACGGTAGTACAATCTCCGTTTATGGTTGGCAGGTTTAAAATATCCGGAATTGGTTTAGTTACATCACCAACAATGACATCAACTGTAATGGTATTGTCACAACCACCAGTACCGGTAACAACGCAAGTATATTGACCGGAATGTGTAGCGTTTGCATTGGTAATAGTAGGGTTTTGTAGGTTGGAAGTAAAGCCATTTGGTCCGGTCCATGTATAGTTTGTTCCGCCGGAAGCGGTTAGATTTAAATCTTCACCAATACAAGGATTATTTGAAAGCGCTTCTGTAGCGGATAAGCAATCTTTGAATTTTTCAATAAAAAAACATCTGGAGCCGTTCATTAATGGTTGATAACTTCCCGCAGTTGAAATTTCATTTGGACTATAGGTATTACCTGCTATAAAAAATATGCCTTGTTTGTCATATTTAATTGTCGTTGCAAAATCGCCATTATTTCCCCCAAAATAAGTTCCCCAAAGTCTTACTCCTAAAGGATTAAATTTTACTATAAAAGCATCATACCATCCGTTAGGTGTATAATTATAGGAATCTATTGTAGATATGTTGTTGGTGCTCATAGTGTTTCCTTCCAAAAAGATATTGTTGCTTTCGTCAATATCAATGGTATATCTCTGTAAATCTTCTTGGTCATCTCCTCCATAGTAGGTTCCCCAAACTAACTGTCCGCTTTGATTAAATTTAGCCAAGTATGCATCCGATGCAGATTGTGCATTAGGATTTAAATTGGGTTGGTGTGCATTTAAAGTTGCAATTAATTCAGTACTTCTTGTGTATCCGGATAGAATAATATCGTCATTATGGTCAATCTTCAGACAATGATTGTATTCCCAAGCTTTTCCATAATAAGTTCCCCAGATTCTTTGTCCATTTGGATCAAATTTGATTAAGTATGAAGAATAGTTTGCTACGCCTGTATCAGTATTATAAATAAAATTTGGTTGGTGTGTACCACTTGTGGTAAAGTCAAAGGTGTTATTACTAACATCGCCAGAAAAGAATATATTTGAATTGCTATCTATTCCAACTCCTCTAATTTCACATAGAAAATAATACGAGCCCCAAATTTGAAAGCCTGAAGGGTTAAATTTGGTAATAAAACCTTCACCAACAGTATTTGGATTTACGGGAACACTTTTATAATCTTTAAATGTTCCGGGTGTTGCAATTCCATTGATGCTGTAAGTTTCCCCAACAATTACAATGTTATTCATAGGGTCTAAATCTAAGTTTAGTGGGTAATCTGTATTTTCTCCTCCAAAATATGTTCCCCAAACTCTTTGACCATTTAGATCAAATTTTACAATAAAGACATCTAAATTATTAAAACCACCAACAGTAAGCGTTTCTTTAAACGAACCTGGAGTTGAAATATTTGTAGTACTGTTAGTTCCTCCGGTGAGAACTAATTCATTATTACTTTGCTTCAAGGCATAGAAACTATCAGAGTTGTTTCCGCCATAGTATGTTCCCCAAATTCTAGTTCCATTGGTGTCGAACTTTGCCAGAAATCCATCTGAAAAACCGGTTAGCGTTGTATCATGACTTCCGGCTGTGGCCATATTTGCGGAATCACCAGTATGTCCGCTAAAATACAGATTTCCGGAACTGTCAGTATCCAAAGCTATTAATTCAAAATTAGAACCTAATCCATAATAAGTTCCCCACAATCGAATTGGTACTGGATCAATAATTATGGTTTTATTATCTAAATTCTCAGAGGATTTAAAACCATAGGTGTTTTTACTGATTTTTTTATAGCTAATGGCGATTGCTTTTTTATCATTTTCAGTCCAGCTGAAAGGCATAGTCTCTTCCATGATTCCAAAACGAACATTCATTTTAATTTTATTGTCAACCAATGCTGTTTTAGCACCTTTGAATTTCAATTGAATATCCGAGATTTTGCCATTCGGTTTTATGACGAAATTGTATTCTACAGGTTTTGATTTATCCTCAGGAATAAAGAATACTACATCAATATGTGGATAGATGTTTTGATAAGTTACTTTTTGAAATTTATATACATTTAAGACGCCTTCAGGTTTGGAAACCACATTGTAATAATTATCATAATCTGAAATTTTGCCTTCTGAAACCAATCTGACAGAAGAATTGTAGTTGACAAAATCGATGTCAATTCTGTGATAGCTATATTCTAATTTGAAATTTTGATTAGCTAAACTATCCTTTTCTGTTGAGGAAGTAGTTCGCAGAATCTTTTTTTCGTTTTGTGTTAAGGGTATTTTTTTAGTCTCATAAACGTCGTAAGAAAAACCATTTTGTCTCAATTGAACATTAAGACCGTTGGTGTTTAAAAGGTATTTAACCGCAGGATTAGGATTTCCTTTTTGGTCGATAATTTGTCCTTTATTTTCAATAAAGCCAACAGACTGATTTTGATTTTGGGCTAAACTGAAAGTACAAATAGTTAAAAAGCACAAGACAAATAATTTCTTCATAGATTGGAGATTCAAAGGGAACAAAAGTAAAAATAATATCTCAAAAAACATAAGAATTAATTTACTGATTAAGAAATGTATATTGCCATCAAAATGTTTGTCAAAGCAATTAAAATATAAAGTAATTTTGTCCTTCTGAATCACTATATGAAAGACATCCTTCTTATAACGCCACCATTTACACAACTCAATACTCCTTATCCTGCAACGGCTTATTTGAAAGGGTTTTTGAAGACCAAAAGCATTACCGCTTTTCAAATGGATTTGGGTATAGAAGTGATTTTGAAAATGTTTTCTAAAGAAGGTTTGACGACTATTTTTGGTTCCTCTAACAGTCAACATCCAACACCTAACCTTCAACGAATTTACAGTTTAAGAGAAGATTACGTTCAAACGATTGATGCTGTCATCGATTTTCTACAAGGAAATAATCAAACTTTAGCACGTCAAATTTGTAGCGGTAATTTTCTGCCCGAAGCCTCAAGGTTTGAGCAATTAGACGATATGGAATGGGCATTTGGTTCGATGGGAATGCAAGACAAAGCCAAACATCTGTCTACTTTATATCTTGAAGATTTATCCGATTTTATTGTGGAATGCATTGATGAGAATTTTGGTTTTAGTCGTTATGCGGAACGATTAGGCAGAAGTGCTAATTCATTTGATGAAATGTATTCGCATTTGCAAAATGACTTGACTTATATTGATAAAATTACGCTTAAAATTCTAGAGAAAAGACTTGCTGAAGTTCAACCGAAATTAGTCTGCATTTCAGTTCCGTTTCCCGGTAATTTATACAGTGCTTTTCGTTGTGCGCAATTTATAAAGAGACAGTTTCCAACGATAAAAGTCTCCATGGGCGGCGGTTTTCCCAATACCGAACTTCGTGATTTAAAGGATAAAAGGGTTTTCGAGTTCTTTGATTTCATAACACTTGATGATGGCGAATTACCGGTGGAATTATTACACCATTTTGTCACATCGAGCGCAGTCGAGATGCCTTTAAAAAGAACTTTTCTTCTTGAAAGCAATCTAGTCGTTTATAAAAACAACGCCATACAATCCGATTACAAGCAAAGTGAAGTGGGTACACCTGATTATTCCGATTTACTTTTAGATCAATACATTTCAGTTATAGAAATCGCCAATCCGATGCACAGTTTGTGGAGTGATGGCCGATGGAATAAGCTCACCATGGCGCATGGATGTTATTGGGGTAAATGTACTTTCTGTGATATTTCTTTGGATTATATCAAATTGTACGAACCAATTGCAGCCAAAATTCTTGTCGATAGGATGGAGGAAATGATTGTCCAAACCGGCGATAACGGATTCCATTTTGTTGATGAAGCTGCGCCACCGGCTTTAATGCGAGAAGTTGCCTTAGAAATTCTTCGCCGAAAACTCACTGTGACTTGGTGGACTAATATTCGCTTTGAAAAAAGTTTCACTTTTGATTTGTGTTTTCTGCTAAAAGCCTCAGGTTGTATTGCGGTTTCAGGTGGATTGGAAGTTGCCTCTGACCGATTATTAGAACTGATAAAAAAAGGGGTAACAGTGGAACAAGTAGCCCAAGTTACCAGAAATTTCACAGAAAGTGGTATTATGGTCCACGCTTATTTGATGTATGGTTATCCAACGCAAACAGTTCAAGAAACGGTAGATAGTTTGGAAATGGTTCGTCAATTGTTTGAAGTCGGTGTTTTGCAATCGGGTTTTTGGCATCAATTTGCCATGACAGCACACAGCCCGGTTGGCATGTTTCCTGAAGAATTTGGGGTTATTCCGGAGCAAAACGACATTACTTTTGCTAACAATGACATTGAATTTAAAGACAAAACCGGTATCAATCACGACCAATTTAGTTTTGGGTTGAAGAAATCTTTGTTCAATTATATGCACGGCATTGGGTTCGATTATGAATTGCAGGATTGGTTTGATTTTAAAATTCCAAGAACAACTATAAATTCTGATTTTATTATTAATTGTTTGGAAAAAGAAGATTTTTTTAATGTAAAACCTACGGCCAAAATAATTTGGTTAGGCCGAAAACCATTGGCTGAAATTTTCACTAAGTCCAAAAAAGGAAATGCTTGGGAAATGATAAAGTTGGTTTTTTTTGACAAAAACGACACCTTAGAAATCAGTTTAGAAAAAGACAAAGGCGAATGGCTTGTAAAAGCGATTGATTTACTTCATGTCGACAATCAGAAGATGCTTACTTTTGCAGAACTCAAAACCGATTTTGAAACACAGTTTGATGATTTTGAGTTGTTTTGGTACTCTAAGCCTGTCAAAAATCTCAAGGAATTTGGGTTATTAGTTCTTTAAATTTATATTTTAATTCTTGATAACTTGTTGATTATTTTTATCAAACTAAACAGTTGTTGTCCTTTTTTAATATACATTTAGACTATAAATTATATAAAGAGAATAGACTACAATGACCGTTAAAAAAACCTTCCCAAAAATTCTTTGGTTAATAGTTTCCTCTAGCATCTTTTTTATTATTCTTTATTTTGCCCTTTTCTATTATACAAAAAAAGCAGAAAAAGATGTTTATAAAGATTCTGTAGAACAGTTTGATAATGAAATACATAAGCTGCTTGATTTAGAGTCGAAACCTGTATTAGTTGCTATTAATAATGATTCCAATTGGGATGAGTTTGTCAATTTTATAGCGTCCAAAGACAAGGTTTGGTTTGATCAAACTATTGGTAACGAATTGGAAATTTATGACGCCGAATATTTAGGAGCTTATGATGCTCAAAAAAACTTTATCATCCGTACGCCAACACCAAGAATCAAAACGTTAGATTTTATTCCGAAAGAAGCCATGGATTTGCTGGATAAAGAAGGAATAAAAAAGTTTTACCTAAAAATTCCGGAAGGAATTGTTGAAGTTACCGGTGCCGCAATTCATCCTTCTGATGATCCATTGAAAAATAAAACTAAAACTTCGGGTTACTTTTTCGTGGTTAGATTAATGGACAAAGATTTTTTTGAAAATTTACAGCATATAACTAATTCTAAGATAGAGTTTCTGGGATCTAATGTGGTGATTAAGGAAGAAAAAAACAAAATAGCTACTGCGTTTCAATTAAAAGATTCTAATGGAAAAGTAATCGGTCAACTATTGTTTCAAAGAAATTTTGAAATTTATTTCGAAAACACCATTAACTTGCTGTATATCATAATAGTTACTTTTTTTATCAGTTTGCTGGTTAATTTAATTTACACCAGAAGATTGGTTTATTATCCGTTGGATTTGATTAGAAGAGTTCTGGAAACCGGCAATAAAAAAGCCATCAAGCTGTTAAAAGAATCAAACGGTGAGTTTAGTTATATCGGGAATTTATTCGAAGAAAATAATAATCAAAAACTGGAGTTGATTACGGCCAAAATCAAAGCGGAAGAAAGCGACCGATTAAAATCGTCTTTTTTAGCCAATTTATCGCATGAAATCAGAACACCGATGAATGCCATCAATGGTTTTACGGATTTGATAATTAATACTAACATCAACGAAACGGAGAAACTGGAATATCTGAATGTGATAGAAAAGAGTGGGAAAAATTTGGTTTCCATTATTGATGATTTGATCGAAATGTCAAAAATTGATTCCAATCAAATTTCGCCCAATTATACTGTAGTCAATTTAGAATCATGCGTTAGCGAACTCTATGAAACCATTAAAGTTACCATTCCAAAAAAATCGATTGAATTTATATTGATTAAAAGTTCAATGCCGGCCGAGTTTAATATTATTACTGACGATATAAAACTGAAGCAGGTTATTATTAATTTGTTGACCAATGCTATTAAGTTTACCGATGTAGGCATGGTCACTTTTGGTTACGAAATTGATGAAAAAAATGAGCAAATTCATTTCACTGTAAGAGACACGGGTCTTGGAATTGACGAACAAGAACACCAAAATATTTTTGATCGATTCAAACGAGTTGACAGTGATGTTTCTATTAAAGTTGGTGGTTTAGGGTTAGGTTTGGCTATTTCGAAAGCTTATGTGGAGCTGCTGGGCGGAAGTATTTCCTTAGAATCTAAAGTAGGGAAAGGTTCTACTTTTTACTTTTCAATTCCGTTAAAATATGCTAAGGTTGACAATATCATGGTTAGACCGGTCAACAACCTTGAGGTCACAAAATCAGACAGCAAATTAATTTTGATAGCCGAAGATGATAATATCAATTTCTTATTGTTCCAAAAAATGATGCAGCATAAGAATTATGAAATCATCAGAGCAATAAACGGTAGGGAAGCCGTAGAAATTTGTTTGGGCAACCCTAATATTGACTTGGTTTTAATGGATATAAAAATGCCTATTATGACAGGTTTTGAAGCTATCGAACAAATCCAACCGATGCGTCCGAATTTGCCAATCATTGCACAAACAGCTTATTCTTCTTCAGAAGACAAGGCCAAAATTGAAGAAGCCGGATTTACGGATTATATTACAAAACCATTAGATAGAGAGCGATTGTTTGAATTGTTGACCAAGTATTTATAAAAAAAAGCATGATGAGTTATAAAGAAATTGTTGCCGTGTTGTTTTTTAGTTTGGTTACAATTCCTTTTTTTTCTCAAGAAAATATAGTCGTAGCCGATAGCATTGCGGAGGACGAAAAGAAACTGAATTTAAAGATAGATATCGCCAGCCGATACCTTTGGCGTGGACAATGTTGGGGCGGCGATTATGTTGCGATTCAACCTTCTATTGAATATGCCGTTACACCAAAACTGACATTGGGTTTTTGGGCTACTACCAATTTCAAAAGCGACTATTTTTATCCCGATGCTGTTTCGGCTTACAAAGGATATCAAGAGATTGATTTTTATTTGACTTATCAAATCAATGATTTTTTGCAATTCCAACTTTGGGATTATTATTGGCCATCGGTTAGTAGGGTAGAAGGTGTTGATAACGGATTTTTCAATTACGGAAGCGATGGTTCGAAAACGGTTGACGCGATGCTGTATTTAGATTTTTCGGAAGGTTATAAATATCCCTTCAACGCCACGATAAGTACTTTGGTAGCCGGAAATGACTTCCGATATGATAGCAATGGTGAAAATCCAAAACAAAATTTCACAACTTATCTTGAATTAGGCTACACTTTTGCTTTCTTTGAAAATGCAACTTCAAAAGTGTTACAAAATATTGAGATTTCGCCCGTTGTTGGTGCAGTTTTAAATAACAAAGCAGCATATTATACTTATGCCGATTATGATAAAGTTTCTTTCACAAATATAGGTGTAACTGCTTCTAAAGAATTTGATTTAAACCACGGTATTTCGATGCCAATTGCTTTGAATTACACACACAATGGCGCTTCAAAAAACACCGAGCTTTTCGGGAAAAATTTCTGGGTAATAACGCTAAGTTTTAGTTACTGAACTGGTTCACCATAAAGGTCAAACTCAGTAGCATCAATGATTTTTACATTGACAAATTCTCCGGTTTTAACGTAGAAATTCGCAGCGTCAATCAACACTTCGTTGTCTACATCAGGACTGTCAAATTCAGTTCTTCCGATGAAATACTGACCTTCTTTTCGGTCAATAATACATTTGAAAGTTTGCCCGATTTTTTCTTGGTTTAAGTCCCAAGAAATTTGCGATTGTAAATCCATTATTTCCATAGCACGCGCTTGCTTTACTTCATCCGGAACATCATCCTCCAAGGAATAAGCATGCGTATTTTCTTCGTGAGAATATGCAAAACAACCCAATCTTTCAAATTTCATTTCTTGAACCCAATCTCTCATGATTTCAAAATCTTCCTGAGTTTCTCCCGGATAACCTACGATTAAAGTCGTTCTGATGGTCATTCCCGGAACAGCTTCTCGGAATTCTTTTAGCAATTTGGTGGTTTTTTCTTTTGTCGTTCCTCTTCGCATAGATTTCAAAATATTATCTGAAATGTGTTGCAACGGAATATCGATATAATTACAGATTTTTGGTTCGCGTTTCATCAAATCCAAAACATCCATTGGGAAACCGGTTGGGAAAGCATAGTGTAAACGAATCCATTCGATGCCTTCTACTTTTACTAAATTTTCAAGCAATTCAGCTAAGTTTCTTTTTTTGTATAAATCTAAACCGTAGTACGTTAAATCTTGAGCGATAAGAATCAATTCCTTTACGCCGTTTTTAGCCAAACCTTCAGCTTCTTTGACTAGTTTTTCAATGGATTGCGAAACGTGCTTGCCACGCATAATCGGAATGGCACAAAAGCTGCACGGTCTATCACAACCTTCAGCAATTTTTAAATAAGCATAGTTTTTTGGCGTGGTGGTTAAACGTTCGCCAAGTAACTCATGTTTGTAATCTGCACCTAAAGCTTTTAATAATAAGGGTAATTCTGTGGTGCCGAAATATTGGTCAACATTCGGAATTTCTTTCTCTAAATCGGGACGGTATCTTTCAGAAAGACAACCGGTAACAAAAACTTTGTCTACTAAGCCTCTTTCTTTTTTATCGGCATATTCAAGAATCGTATTTACTGATTCTGCTTTGGCATTATCAATAAAACCGCAGGTGTTAATCACCACAATGTTTCCTTCTTGTTCATGTACTACCTCTTTGCCACTGGCTTTTAATTGCCCCATTAAAACCTCACTATCGTAAGTGTTTTTAGAACATCCAAGGGTAATGACATTGATTTTGTTTTTCTTTAAAGACTTAGTTCTCATAGATTTAATTCCGATTATTGGGAAAGCGTGCAAAATTACGGTTTTATTTCTAATTAGCCTGTTGACTTTCAAAAATAAAAAAACCATCTCGTTATTGAGATGGTTTGGGTTTGTAGTAGATGCGGATTAGAAATTCACAGAATAACTAACCGTTACATTATTGTTGTATCTGCTGATTCTCGCCGGATCTGTCATGCCCGAAGAGACAAAAGCTTGATTGCTATTTCTGTGGTCATAAGAGTAAGCTAAATCTAATCGGCTTTCGCCAAAATTATAACCAATTCCACCGGTATATCCGGTTAAGTCACCAAAAGCTTGGTCTACTTTATAAGGACTTTCTTCAAATCGATAGCCTGCTCTTAAACTCACTTGTTTGATTTTGAATTCGCCACCAACACGAACCTCAATAGCATTGTCTAACGCATTGTTCATAAAATTGTTGATGCCCATATAACTTGGATCGTTTTTAGGTTTTATTCTTGTAGCGCTGTAATCTTTGCTGGAAACATCAACACTTAATAATCCTTTTTTGCCAAAAATATATGCCAAACTGCCAGTCCATTTTCCGGGAGTTTGAACCGTGTAAGGTAAATACACTATAGGATCTTGAAATGAAAAAGGGAATTCATTACCGTCTTGATTGTTTAGACTACGTGTTCTAACTCCTTGTTGTAATTCGTCGGTTAATCTGAACCACGTTGGCGATTCATACGCGAGACCGATACGAACACTTTCTATAGGTTTTACAATTGCCCCTAAGTTGAATGAAAATCCGGAACCAGTTGTCCAAAGTCTGTTTTCAAAAAGAATTTCTGAAATGGTTGAACCGGTATCATAAAGCGGATTGTCATTGCTTTCATATACAGAAGACAACTTTTCAATGTTTACGAAATGGAAATTCAAATTTCCGCCAAGGAAAATAATATCTTTATAAGAAGCAGAAAAGTTACCGGATAGTTTACCATTATAACCAGTAGTAAAAACTTGGTTTTCTTGGTAATAGTTTCCACCAGTCGGAATGTTAGTGTAATAAGAATTGTTGTTAGGGACATTATTGGTCGGCTCAAAAATATAAGTGTCATAACCTAAATAAGCCTGTTGCTCATAAAAATTTAAATCATAATAACTGAAATCATTTAGCACACTAGTTGGAATGCCTTGAGCAATGTTTACAAAATAATTTCCTATAGAGTTATATGGATTGGTTCCTGCAGATAATACGCTATTGTTAAAGTTATTAGCGTTTTCATAATTTAAACCAATGGCAATTTTTTTCCAATCACTTTTGCTGTCAGCACCATTTTTAAAAATAAAAATAGCACCAGCTTGATTGATGTCTAGAGTACTATCCGTGTCATTGGTTGAAGTGCCAAAATAGCGAGATTTATTTTTGGCATTGTAAACAGAACCGGAAATCGTAGCAAAGTTATTGTTAAAAAAAATTGAACCTGCCGGATTAACATTAATGGCTGATAAATCACCACCAACGGCTCCAAAGGCACCACTCATCCCTCTGAATCTGGCAGTTCCGGTAAGATTGTCAACGGCTAGACGTATAACGTCATCCGGTGTGGTTTCTTGAGCTTGAACATTGGAAAATGACATTCCAATGCATAATAATAGTAAGTACTTTTTCATAGTATTTTTAATTTTTGTTCAAAAAAAACCTATGCAATAGTTTAACAAAGCATAGGTAAATAATAAATTAGTGAATTATCTTCTTCCGCCGCCGCCGGATCTTCCACCGCCGTAACTTCCGCCACCGCCTCCAGAGGAACGACCACCGCCATAGTTGCTTGGGCTTGAAGAACGTGTAGGGGCAGATTCAGTTCTCACATTTCCTCTTGGTTGAGAGGTGTTTGTGTTTGGTCTAGGTGAAGTGTTATTGTAATTTCTTGGAGTAGAAGAATTATTTCTCGTTGGAGTGGAATTAGAATTGTTTCGAGTAGGATTAAAGGTGGAATTCCTGGTATTGATAGAGTTGTTTCCTCTTACACCATAATTAGACGCATTTCTGACACCATATCTTGAATTGTTAGTTCTGTTTCCAACTCCAAATGAAGAGCCTCTTCTTCCTCCATTGTGATAGTGATAATAATTGTTGTAGTAACCACCATACCAATTGTTGTAACCATAATAGCCGCCATACCAAGGGCTATACCAACCGCCCCAGCCAACATTCCAACCCGGACCGTACCAATTGTTCCAACCCCAACCCCATGATGGTCCCCAGTTGCTCCAACCCCAGTAATTGCCGTACCAGTAATTGTTCCAGTAGCCGTAACCCCAGCTGTTGTCATAAACATTAACGGTTACTGACTGTGGGTTACTTCCCCAACTTGCGTTGTTGTTATAGTTTTGGGTATTGTTTGCTGTTGAGTCGTTACTTACAGAAGTATAGTTTTCAACATTTGTAAATGTTTCCGACTCTTTATTCAGGTCGCTAAAGTATTCTTGGTATTTATTGCTTTGAGAATTGTCATTTGACACAGTTTCTCGTCTCTTAGTTTCTGAACTTCCATAAACTCCATCAGAATCGTAATAAGAACTGTTTTGGTAGGAGCCACATGAGGTAATTGTAATTGCCACAATCCCTAAGAGGTAAAATAGGGGCAATCTTCGACTAAATAAATAATAAGTTTTCATATCTATAGCATTTTTATTGTTGGACTATACAAAAATAGTTAGTTTTGTCGAACTATTTAGTTAAAAAAAGTTAAACAATTTTTATGCCAAATTATTCAATATGAGTAAGAACCTAACAAAAAGAGAAGAAGATTATTCCAAATGGTATAACGAACTGGTCGTCAAAGCTGATTTAGCTGAGAATTCAGGGGTTAGAGGTTGTATGGTGATCAAACCATACGGCTATGCTATTTGGGAAAAAATGCAAGCAGAATTAGACAGAATGTTTAAAGAAACAGGTCATAGTAATGCCTATTTTCCTCTTTTTGTACCCAAAAGCATGTTTGAGGCTGAAGAAAAGAATGCAGAAGGTTTTGCCAAGGAATGTGCTATCGTAACACACTACCGATTAAAAAACGATCCTGATAAACCGGGGAAATTAATGGTTGATCCCAATGCTAAATTGGAAGAAGAACTAATTGTTCGTCCAACCAGTGAAGCCATTATTTGGTCTACATATAAAAATTGGGTTCAATCTTATAGAGATTTACCTTTGTTAATCAACCAATGGGCGAATGTCGTTCGTTGGGAAATGAGAACCAGATTATTCTTGAGAACTGCAGAGTTTTTATGGCAAGAAGGACATACTGCGCATGCCACCAAACTAGAAGCTATTGAAGAGTCTGAAAAGATGATGCATGTCTATGCGGATTTTGCTGAAAACTTTATGGCTATTCCGGTTATCAAAGGGTTAAAAACGGAAACTGAACGCTTTGCGGGTGCGGAAGAAACTTATTGTATAGAAGCTTTAATGCAAGACGGAAAAGCTTTGCAAGCGGGTACTTCCCATTTCTTAGGGCAAAATTTTGCCAAAGCTTTTGATGTAAAGTTTGCCAACCAAGAAGGAAAGCAAGAACATGTTTGGGGTACATCATGGGGTGTTTCTACGCGTTTGATGGGTGCGTTGGTTATGACACATTCCGATGACAATGGATTAGTGTTACCTCCAAATTTGGCTCCAATACAAGTGGTTATCGTTCCGATTTTCAAAACAGATGAAGAGTTTGATAATATCTCAGATGTTGCTAATGATTTGGTAGCTCAATTCAGAAAATTAGGCATTTCCGTGAAGTTTGACAATAGAACGACTCAAAAACCGGGTTTCAAATTTGCTGAATGGGAATTGAAAGGTGTGCCAGTGAGGATTGCTATTGGGCCAAAAGATTTAGAAAACGGAACTTTCGAAATTGCTCGACGTGATACTTTGACTAAAGAAGTAGTCGATAAAGAAGGTGCTGTCAATTATATTACGGACTTGTTGGAGCAAATTCAGAAAGATTTATTCAATCGTGCATTGGATTTTAGAAATACGCATATTACTGAAGTAAATTCTTTTGAAGAGTTTAAAGAAGTTTTAGAAAGCAAGACCGGTTTTATCTCTGCCCATTGGGACGGAACTCCGGAAACGGAAGAAAAAATCAAGGATTTGACCAAAGCAACCATACGTTGTATTCCTTTAGATCAAAAAAAGGAAGAAGGAACTTGTGTTTTTTCCGGAAACAAATCCACTGGTAGAGTGCTCTTTGCAAAAGCATATTAATAAAAATCAGAAAAAAAATAGTTGCGCTCTTGTGTGATTGAAAAATAATTGTATTTTTGCAACCGCAATTTTAAGCAAAGTTGGCCCGTTCGTCTATCGGTTAGGACGCATGGTTTTCATCCATGTAAGAGGGGTTCGATTCCCCTACGGGCTACAGATTAGTTGTAAATTAGTTTTATAGAACAAGAGTTCAGTGTCTCGAATTGTTGTTTTATTAGTTAAAACCAAAGTGATTATGTTTAATTGTGGGAGGTTTTTCTTTTTTAACTAAATATTTTATTATTAATTACAATTAAATTACAAGAAAATGGCAAATCACAAGTCAGCTTTAAAAAGAATCAGAAGCAACGAAAAGAAAAGAGTGTTGAACAGATACCAACACAAAACAACTCGTAACGCAATCAAAGCGTTAAGATTGGCTACAGATAAATCAGATGCTTCTGCTAAATTGTCTGCTGTTATTTCTATGATTGACAAATTGGCTAAGAAAAATATCATTCATGATAACAAAGCAGCTAATTTAAAATCTAAATTAACTAAACACGTTTCTAAGTTATAATCTAACTTATTGTAAGCTTATAAAAAAAAGTCCCGATAACTCGGGACTTTTTATTTTATATTAATCTGGAATCTAAAATCCGGGTTTTAAAATCTCGAGCATTTCTTTAGTTATAGGCTTTGAAAGAAAGTCAATCACCATAGGGTAACTTTTTGCTTTTACTACATCTTGAGGGTCAATTGTAGACGATAGCACAATAAACTTAGCTTCTTTAAATACATCCTGATAATCATTTTGAAGGTAGTTGTCTAAAAACTCCCAACCATTCATTATAGGCATGTTTAAGTCTAAAAATATCAATTTTGGATAGGATACGTTCACATCGAGTTTGTATTCCGGAGCCAATTTATTAAAGTAGTCAATGGCCTCTTCGCCGTTTTTGGCAGTCAGTACTTCATTGGCAAAAGCAACTCTTTCAATGACTTTTTTACAAAGCATCAAAGTTATGGCATCATCGTCTACACAAAGTATTTTTTCGAGCATTTGAAAGGATTAATTATTCTTAAATGTTATGGTAAAGGTTGTTCCTTTACCTACTGTGCTTATTACGTTTATTGTTCCGCCCATGGCTTCTACTTGTGATTTTACTAAATACAATCCCAATCCTTTACTGTCAGGGTGATCGTGGAATCTTTGGTACAAACCAAAAATTTTATCCTTATTTCTAACCAAATCAATTCCGATTCCATTGTCTTTAAACGTAAGGATTAAATCATCATCTACTACTTTTGAGGAGATGTTTACTCTTAATTGTTTGCCTTCGCTTCTGTATTTTATAGCGTTCGTCAGTAAATTTAAAAAAATACTTTCTAAATAAGATTTATTAATATTTAAAATAGTCACCTCTTCTAAATCTATTTTCAATATAGGCTTGTGCAATCCTATCAAAAAGCTCAATTGATTAAAGACATTTTCAAATATTTCCTTAATTAATACTTTCTCTTTTTGGATTGACGGGTTGTCTTTGATAATAACAACTTTAACCAAATCATTGATAGTTTCATTTAATAAATGAGTAGACTTGGAGAAGCCGTCAATGATTTCTTTTAATTCCGGGTTTTCAATTGGCATATCTTCCACCAAATTTAACAAACCGGTTAAATTAGATAAAGGTGCTCTTAGGTTGTGCGAAGTGATATAAGAGAATTGTTTTAAGTCTTTATTGTTTTGTGTTAATTCACGAATCAGTTGCTCTCTTTCTTTTACTTTGTTCTTTTCTTCAGTAACATCTCTTTGAATCGATATCCAGTGGGAGTGTTCCCCATCTTTGTTAGTTACCGGAATCATAGAAAAGTTAATCCAAAACTCTTCCCCATTTTTTTTATAGCTAATGGTTTCAATAAAACATTCTTTATAGTCTTGGATGGCTGTTTTTAGTCTGTCAAATTCTAAAATGTCAGATTTCGAACCAAAGAACATTACCGGAGATTTCCCAATCACTTCATTGGCTTTGTAGCCAGTCATATCGGTAAAAGCCGAATTGACAAAGATGATATTCGGAATTACTTCACTAGAAGTGTCGATATCCGTAATCATTACAGCATCTTTACTTTGTGTAATTACCGTTTCGAGCAATCTCAATCGTTGTTCTTCTTCTTTTTGTTTGGTAATATCCTGAATGGCTCCAATCATTCTGATAGGTTTGCCTTCTTTGTCTTTTACTAAAAAACCCCTGTCAAAAACATATCTATAAGTACCATCCGCACATTGAAAACGGTATTCGTCTTGCCATTTCTCTGTTTTTTGTTCCAAAAAGGAATAGAGTTTTACAGACATCTTTAAACTGTCTTCGGGGTGAATTCTTTCAAACCACCATTTTGAAGTTTTGCCTATTTCTTCTTTTTTATACCCAAATACACCTTGAATTCCTTTATTCCATAAAAAACTATCATCTTCAATTTTCCAATCCCAAATGGTGTCACTCGTCGCTTTGGCAACGATATCATAACGTTCGTTGGATTCAATGATTTCATTATTGGTAATCTGTAGTTTCTCAAAAACAGATTTGTTATTTTGGGAATTTTGATTGAGAATGACATTTAAAATGATTCCCGAGATAGCAATAAAAATAAAGTCCCGAATGTAAAAGTATATGGAGGAATCAGGAGAAGTTTTGATATAATCTAAAAAAAATTGATGACCGAGTACAGCCACCAGCATTAAAATAAGGACGTACGCTAATGTTATTTTAGTAGAATTATTTTTCATTACTCCAAATATATAGATTTTCAAATAAGTTTTAAAATTTAGCTAAAAACTTATTAAGTATTTTATAAACTTTATGCTCAATTTTAATAAAGTGTAAACTAATTTGTTATTGGTTTTTTATATAAAAATAAAGTGTACCTTTGCACCCACAAAAAAGCACACATGGAATCTATTAGAAACATTGCAATTATTGCTCACGTTGACCACGGAAAAACGACTTTGGTTGACAAAATTATGTATCACTGTCAGTTATTTCGCGAAAATGAGAACACAGGTGATTTAATTCTTGACAACAATGACTTAGAACGTGAAAGAGGAATTACGATTACTTCTAAGAACGTTTCGGTTGTATATAAAGGAACTAAAATCAACATTATTGATACTCCTGGTCACGCCGATTTTGGTGGAGAAGTAGAAAGAGTATTGAACATGGCTGACGGAGTTTGTCTTTTAGTAGATGCTTTCGAAGGACCAATGCCACAAACGCGTTTTGTGTTGCAAAAAGCCATCGACTTAGGATTAAAGCCTTGTGTGGTTATTAATAAAGTAGATAAAGAAAACTGTACTCCGGAAGAAGTACACGAAAAAGTATTCGACTTAATGTTCGAATTAGGCGCAGAAGAATGGCAGTTGGATTTTCCAACCGTTTATGGTTCAGCCAAAAATAACTGGATGTCTGACCACTGGGAAAACCAAACGTCAAACATCGAGCCTTTATTAGATATGGTTGTTGAGCATGTACCAGCGCCAAAAGTATCTGAAGGAACACCTCAAATGTTAATTACTTCGTTAGATTTCTCTGCTTTTACAGGACGTATTGCTATCGGTCGTTTAGAAAGAGGTATCTTAAAAGAAGGAATGCCCATTTCTTTGGTAAAAAGAGATGGTACTGTTACAAAATCTAGAATTAAAGAATTACATACTTTTGAAGGTCTTGGACGTAAAAAAGTAACAGAAGTAATTGCCGGAGATATATGTGCTATTGTTGGTGTTGAAGGTTTTGAAATTGGTGATACTATTTCTGATTTTGAAAATCCAGAAGGGTTAGCTTCTATTGCTATCGATGAGCCAACAATGAGTATGTTGTTTACCATTAATGACTCTCCTTTCTTTGGTAAAGAAGGTAAGTTTGTAACATCACGTCACATTAGAGATCGTCTGACTAAAGAGTTAGAGAAAAACCTAGCGATGAAATTGGGTGAAACCGATTCAGCGGATAAATTTATGGTTTTTGGTCGTGGAGTACTTCACTTATCGGTTTTGATCGAAACCATGAGAAGAGAAGGGTATGAATTGCAAATTGGTCAACCACAAGTTATCATCAAAGAAATTGATGGTGTAAAATGTGAACCAATTGAGGAATTAACTATCGATTTACCAGAGCATTTATCAGGTAGAGCTGTTGAGTTCGTTACTATGCGTAAAGGTGAAATGCTGAGTATGGAAACTAAAGGGGAACGTATGATTGTTAAATTTAATATTCCATCTCGTGGAATTATTGGATTGCGTAATCAATTGCTTACTGCTACTGCTGGTGAGGCGATTATGGCACACCGTTTTATAGGATACGAACCTTTCAAAGGAGAAATTGCCGGACGTAACAAAGGTTCATTAATTTCTATGGAAAAAGGAAAAGCCATTCCGTATTCTATCGATAAATTACAAGATCGTGGTAAGTTTTTTGTTGAACCAAATGCCGAAATTTACGAAGGTCAGGTAATCGGAGAAAACTCACGTGGTGATGATATGAGTGTAAACGTAACTAAAGAGAAAAAACAATCTAACGTTCGTTCTTCTGGAAATGATGAAAAAGCCAGAATTATTCCACCGATTATTTTCTCATTGGAAGAAGCTTTAGAGTACATCCAAAAAGATGAATATGTTGAGGTAACACCTAAATCGATTCGTTTGAGAAAAATCTATTTGAATGAGAACGACAGAAAACGTTTTAAAATATAATGAATAGCGACATGATTTATCGTGTCGAATTTTAAAAAAGAAAAACCTTTCAGAAATGAAAGGTTTTTTTATGCTCAAAATTTCGGGTTCCAAAACTATTATTCAAAAAATAGTACTTTTGTGTAAAGAAGACATTGCTTTTTTCAAATCTAAAAAATCGATATGCCAAAAATTAAACTCATTGGTAAACTACTTTTTGCTTTTACTTTTCTAGGCTTAACCAATGTCAATGCGCAATATGATGTTGATTCCTTAAAAACGATTATTGCCAATCCCAAACTTCATGATACGACTAAGTTGGCTACTCTTTCAATAGTAATTAATAATACTATAGAGGATAAAGAGTTGAAGCAGTATATTGATTTGTTGGGTGAAATTTCAAAAAAAAATCTGCAAAAAAAAATCAAAGACGAGGATTTGCATAGAAAGTATACCAGTTATTTGGCTTCCTATTACCATAGTCTAAGTGCACGCTACGAATTAGATAAAGAGCAACAATTAAAATATATTAACCAGTCAATACAATTGTACAATTCTATAAAAATGTACGATGAAGCCAGCTATGCACTGGTTAGTAAAGGCGTATTGTTGGATAGAAGAAACGAAAGTTTAAAAGCTATAGACTGTTATTATAAAGCATTAAAATATTTTGAATTTCAAAAAGACAAAAGTTACGAAGGGATTTCATATGTATATTCTAAGTTAGGCTATACGTTTGGGAAAATAAAAAATAACCCTATGTCAATAAAATATTTTAAAAAGGCAATCTACTTTATTGATAAAATTGCTACTGATAACCACATACAGTATCAAGAGCAAAAAAGTTTATTGTATATCAATATAGGCTCGGTGTATCTGGAAATGAAAGATTACAAAAATGCCGGTGCTAATTTTGATCTCGGAATTGAATTGTCGAAGAAAAACAATGGACATTTTAATACCAGTATAGCCTTGTCAAAGTTAGCGGTGATTGATATGCATTTTAACCGTTTAGACGAAGCAGAACAAAAACTCTTAAAGGCAAAATTATTGTCACCAAGTCCGGTGACGACATCTTATTCGTTGGTAAATTTGGGTAAAGTATATTTTAAAAAGAAAAACTATGAGGAAGCCCAAAAAAACCTTACAGAAGGATTAAAGTTAAGCAAATTTCTTAGAAATATTGATTTGCAACAGCAATCATACGAATTACTATACCAAATTAATAAGCTAAAAGGCAATTACAAAGAGTCGACAGCAATGCTCGAGTTATTCATTAAAATGTCGGACTCAACCAAAGAAGAAGGTGTTAAGAATGAGTTGAAGCAACAACAAATGAAACATGAGTATCAAAAGAAAGAGTTCCTTTATAAAATCGCTACAGAAAGAAAAAACGCCGTTAAAAACAATTGGCTCATAGGACTTGCAGCCGTTCTTTTAATACTACTTATAGCCTCTTATTTTTTATACCGAAACTACAAACAAAAGCAAGCCATTGCCCATTTTGAAAAGAACGAACTCAACCGGAAATTGTTGTTAAGTCAGATGAATCCCCATTTTATTTTTAATTCCATAGATAATATTCAGAGTCTGATTTACAACAAACAAGACGCAGCAGCCGTCAATTATTTAACCAAATTCTCCAAATTAACCCGACAGATTCTTGAAAATTCTAACGAAAGTTACATCACTTTAAGTGAAGAATTGGCTATGATTGACAACTATTTGGTGATTCAGCAACTGTTGTACAATAACAAATTCGATTTCCATATTAACGTTGATGATTCTATTGATACTGAGAACATTTTATTACCGCCGATGTTGACACAACCCTTCATAGAAAATGCCATCAAACACGGCTTAAAAAACACGACTGAGAAAGGTCAAATCAATATCAATTTTGAGTTTGCTAACGAAAAACTGTTTTTTGAGATAATCGATAATGGTGTCGGTTTTACAGCGAATGAAACCGTCAATAAAAAGTCATTGGCGATGAAAATCACCAAAGAAAGACTAATCAATATCTCCAAAAAAAGTGATTTTGAAGTCCAAACAGAGAATAGGCTAGACGACAAAAAAAATGTCATCGGTGCCAAAGTGTTTTTCGAGATTCCTTATATTTACGATAATTAAATCCGCCTATGTTACGAGCCGTTGTCATTGATGATATTGATGCTATCCGAATAAAAAATATCGATATTATAAAATCGAATTGTCCTAATATTGCGATAATCGGTCAGGCGAATAGTGTAGAAAGCGGTGTGAGTTTGATTAAACAAATCGTTCCGGATATTGTTTTTTTAGATGTAGAAATGCCAGACGGCACCGGTTTCGATTTACTTCAAAAGCTAAAGCCAATCAATTTTAAAGTCATTTTTATTACCGGTTATGAAGATTTTGCCATCAGGGCTTTTCGTTTTAGCGCCATTGATTATTTGCTAAAACCTTTGGATCCCAATGATTTAATTGAAGCGGTAAACAAAGCCGAAGAATCACTTAGCAAAGACGTATTGGAACTCAAATTAAACACTTTATTCTCCAATTTAGAACGTCCAAAAAACCTGCAAAAATTGGTTTTAAAAACCGCAGAGAAGATCTATTCGGTCAATATCCAAGACATCGTGAATTGTGAATCGGATAAAAATTACACCACTTTTTACTTTATCAATGCTCCAAAATTGGTCGTTTCTACCACTTTAAAAGAATACGAAACGCTACTCAAACCGTTTCATTTTTTCAGAGCGCATCAGTCGCATTTAATCAACATGCTTTATTTTGATCACTTCATCAAAACTGATGGTGGCAATACCATTGTGATGAAAAACAAAAACAAAATTCCACTCGCCATCCGTAAAAAAGAAGAATTTTTGGCACTGATTGACACCCTTTAGTCTTATCGCTTAAAACGAATTTCACCACATAGTCTGCAAACTTTCACGTACGACTACCGAATGTTCATTTGCCAAATTTGAGGATTTTTTAAGTTTTACTTTTGATTTGTAAATCGTAAAGAATTAATAACCAACTAAATTAGAAACAAATGAAAAAGATAGTTTTACTACTCGCAATTTTAATCGGTCATTCTGTAAGTGCTCAAATAAAAGTAAAAGTAAACGATAAATTGGTCACAGAAGGCACTTCGTTCAAAGCTGAAGACATCTCAAAAATGGAACTGGCTTTCGATAAACCCAAAAAACTAAGTTACTATGGACTAGGCCGACTTTATTTTTGGGTAGAAATTCTGAAAGAAAGTGGCAACTCGTATGAAGATTACCGCATTGCTGTTGATGGCGCTAATGCTATAGAAGCGTTTCTTATGGATGTAAACGATTTTAAAACATTTTATGCCGATGGTAAAGTTCCTTTTACCTTTAAAATCAGAAGTTCGAGTAAACAATTAAGCCTTCCTGAACTTTTTTTACTTGCAGGTCGTTGGGCTGACCAAAAAACACTTAAAATTAGAGTTTCGTTATTCTTTAGAGATAAGGTTGGATATGAAAAATATGGGGATGCGGTTGAATTGGTAAAACCATTGACAATCAATGTTGACAATGCTTATTTCTATGCACAAGGGCAAAAAGAAAAAGAGGCTGAAAAAGTAGCAGCCGATACTAAGAAAGCTGAAGACGCCAAAAAAGCCGAAGAACAAAAGAAAGCAGCCGAAGAAGAAGAGAAAAAAGGCAAAGGCAAAAAAGTGCTCAAGAAAGTATTGGGCTGGTAATTTTAACCATTTAAAACTAGAAATATGAAGAAAACAATCTTAGTGATTACAGCAACAACGGCATTATTTTTTGCCTCATGCGCCGACAAAACAAACAAGACAGAAGGCGAAGCGACATCAGTCGAAAGCACTCAAGCTGAACAGGAGAAAGCCGCCGAACCTGAAGAAGCCTCCATCGTAGGCACTTGGAAACTGTCTGATATCGATTTAGGAATGGAAGCGCCAAAAGGCAAAGAGCAAGCCTTAGAAGACATGAAAAAGAAAATGATTGCCGAAACCGTGTATACTTTCAATGCAGACGGAACGATGACTTTCAAAAATCCAATGGTTCCGGAAACGCCGGCAACTTATACACAGGAAGATTCTAAAATTATTATTACAGACAATAAAACCAAAAAAGCGGAAACCATCAGTGTAGAAGAATTAACGGCTGAAAAACTGGTTTTGTCCAGCGAACAAGGCGGTAGAAAAGCTGTAATGACTTTTTCAAAATAAGTAAAAGGTTTAATTCAATTCAAAACCATCGGCGCAAGTTGGTGGTTTTTTTATTATACAAAGCAGGCAAAAAATAACTTTCATAACCTAAATAATAGTAATTGATGATTAACTTATTTTAGCAATGGATGCCATTTGGATTGTTTCTTAATGACTAATAAAGAAATGCCATAGCGATGAAAGACAAAAAATTAGTTCCGTTTTGACATCCACAAAAAAAAGAGTTTTGGAACTAATTGACACTCTTTAGTCTTATCGCTTAAAACGAATTTCCCGCAATAGTCTGCAAACTTTAATGTAAGGATATCGAATGTTCATTTACCTTATGGTGCTTTTTTTTAATCTTTAGTTTTATGGTCTGTATTATAATACAACATTTAAAACTGAATAAAAATGAAAGCGATTATTATCCATCATCTTCACCAAAAAATTGCAATAGCCTTACTTGTTAGTGCTCTTTTTTTTTCAACAACAATTTTAGGACAGTGTACTAATGGAACGGGAACTGTTTCAGCCTTTACACCCAATTACTCGGGGAATATTGAAACCATTCAAAGTATTAGTGCGGGTCACTTTGCCAAGGTAAATATACTACCCAATAAGTATTATACTTTTGTGTCTTCTCTTCAAAATCAACAATCCAATGGTTATACAGGCTTTATTACCATTACTAATGAAGACGGTTCTTTGGTTTTAGCGAATGGTTATGGGAGTTCACCTCTATTTTGGCAATCCAATTCAGATACAGGTGTTATTCGATATTATATTCACGGTTCTTCTAATTGTACTACTTCAGTGGCACAATATAATTATTCTATTGTAAGTTATAATTCTCTTTGTTCTGCGCCAACAAATTTGACTACCACTAATATCACTAACAGCAGTGCGACTCTAAATTGGACACCACCTGCTTCGCCGCCGGGGAATGGTTATCAATATTATATCAGTCAGAACAGTACTCCGCCGCTTAATACCGATTCAACACCTCCAACAGGTTACTCATTAACTAATAGTAAAGTTATTAATAACCTCAATCAAAATACCACTTACCGTTGGTGGGTTCGATCTAGTTGCGGAACCCAAAATAGTATTTGGGTATATTATGGTGCTTTTACTACCGCTGCAACCATTTGTAACCAACCTTCTAATTTGTCAATAAGTGCCATAACAGGAAATTCTGCATTATTGTCATGGACAGCTCCTTCACCAACTCCTTCGGATGGCTATCAATATTATTTTAATACTACCGGCACCACACCAATCACTCAATTTGATACTGATAATACTAGTGTTACCTTGAATAACTTGCAACCTAGTACGACCTATTATTATTGGGTAAAGTCTGTTTGCGGTTTTAATATATTTAGTCCTTGGCTTTTTGGAGGCTCTTTTACTACTTTGAACGGACAGTTTTGTAATGTTGCAGAGTATGGATTATATCCTACCGCGACATTTACACCTACTTGTACAGGAACAGCAGAAAATATTGCTATTGATGCCTATTCGGGCGAATATAGTAATGTGGCCATTAATGCTAATACTAATTATACTTTCTCAAGTTCTGTTGCTACCGATTATATTACACTGACGAGTCAAGATGGAAGCACACTCTTAACAAATGGAACAACACCTTTGTCGTGGAATTCAGGAACCAACTCAGGAATTATACGTTATTATTTTCATAAAAGCGTTGCTTGTGATAGCGAAAACATTGAACGAACCCGTTCTATAACTTGTAACAGTACGGCAAGTTGTCTTCCGCCTTCTAATTTATTGAGTTTTAATGTAGGCAGTTCAAGTGCTTCTATCAGTTGGACGGCTTCTGCATCCAATCCATCATTATACGATGTTTATTTCAGCACTTCAAATACTACTCCTAATGCGGCGACAATACCCAACGGAAGTGTAGGTACAACGGCAGCAACATTAAGTAGTTTATCCGTATCAACTACTTATTATTTTGGGGTAAGGTCTAACTGTAATCCATTGGTTAGCTCATGGGTTTCCGGCGGAAGTTTTACGACAACGGCTGCTACGTGTAACGTGCCTTCCAATATTACAAAGACAAATATTACGAGTAGTGCAGCTCAAATTAATTGGACGGCTGCATCGCCAACACCAAGCAATGGTTATCAGTTTTACTATAGTACCATTAATACAGCACCAATAGTTTCAACAACACCATCAGGAAATGCTACAGCTAATAGTACGAATCTCTCTGGCTTAGTTGCTGCAACAACCTATTACATTTGGTTGCGTTCCAATTGTGGTGCATCACAAAGTGTTTGGGTTTCCGGAGGTAGCTTTACCACACTTGCCGCGACTTGCAATCCGCCATCAAGTTTGACCAGTAGCGGAATTACAAGTAGTACGGCACAAATTAGTTGGACAGCAGCATCGCCAGCTCCAACGCAATACGATGTTTATTTTAGTACTTCAAGTACAACTCCCACTGCAGCAACAACTCCGGTTGGAAGCATAACCGGCGTTGCTGCTAATATAATTGACTTAACGGCCGGCACAACCTATTATTTTTGGGTACGTTCCAATTGTGGTTCATCAAACAGCGCATGGGTTTATGGAGGTAGTTTCACTACAATAGCTCAAGGTGCTTGTATTGATGCCTTATACGGACAATATCCAGAACAACAATTCACTCCAAATTGCACCGGAAGTTTTCAAACGATTGTTACAGACGCTTATGCCGGAGAATTCTCTTTTGTAGATGTTTATCCTAACAGAACCTATACTTTTAGCAGTTCGGTTGCAACAGATTTTATTACCATTGGTGATGGAAATCAAACAATGGTTTACACGAGCGGAATCACACCACTGACCTGGAATTCGGGATCTATTACTGACGTGGTTAGGTTTTATCTGCATACAAACTCAAGCTGTGGTTCTCAAAATGTAAATAGAATAAGATCAGTGAAATGTTCGAACACTTTAGAGGTAGAGGATAATCAAATGGAAAGCTTGTTGTTGTTTCCCAATCCAACCACAAACTTACTACATGTTACTTATAGTACTATAATTGATAGTGTGTTTGTATACAATGTTTTAGGTCAGTTGGTTGCAAAACAAAACATTCAAGCTAAGACAGGAATCATCAATTTATCGGAAGTCTCTGCAGGTACTTATTTTGTTAAAGTGTTATCCGGTGAGAATTTAAAAACCCTCAAAGTCATCAAAGAATAACAATAATTTCTATAAACCAAAAGAAAACCCTTTCAGTCTCGAAGCTTCGGGAGAGAGGGTTTTTTATTTATTTCATCAGTTCGCTTTGCTCGTGTGGAGCTATTTCCCGCTTTCCGCGCTACATGGTAGCCAGCTGCAATCGGGGCTAGGGTTTAGTGTTAAGTCACAATTTTTAGTCCACATTTTCACTCACAGCTTTAAAAAATCTGTATAAATCAGTCTAATCTGTGTCATCCGTGTTCCCAAAAGGAAGTCAGGCAGTTTTCTATTTCCTCAACAAGAACTCCAACGGAATAGGCAATCGTTCTGCCCAAGCTTCCTCCGAATGATTTTTTCCTGGAAAGAATTTGGTCAGCCAGTTGTCAGAGGTAAATCCTTTTTCAATCATAACAGCATCTGCTTTCTCTTGCAACGGCAGATACAAAGCATCCAAAGTCTGGTCGCCATAATCAAAGTAAATTCTGTTCGTTTTAGGATTCGGAAGATTTTTTCTCAAGTAAGTATAAAAAGCCTCCGGAATCGGATTGTTTTCAACGGCAAAAATACCCGGCCAATGGGTTGAAATACAAGCTGCCGCACCAAAAACATCGGGATATTCACAAATTGCATACATCGAAATCAAACCGCCCATACTTGAACCGGCAATGAACGTATTGTCTTTATCTGTTAAGGTAGAAAAATTGAGGTCAATAAAAGGTTTCAATTCTGTCACCAAAAATTTCAAATACAAATCGGAGTAAGGTTTGAAAACCGCTTTAGTTCTTCCTGCTTTTTGCAATTGAGCTGTGATAGTATCTCTTTGCACTGGTGTCAAACTTTCGTAAGGCTTTTGCGGAAAGTATTCCGGATGTCTTTTCTCGGGGATATTCCAAATACCAACAACAATGAATTTCTTGACTTTGCTTTCTGCATTTAATTTGCCCGCAACTTCATCTACTTCCCAAGCTTGCTGGTTCCAAGTGGTTTCGGCGTCAAACAACATTTGACCGTCGTGCATATACAGTACAGCGTACTTTTCGTTCTCTGAATAATCATTGGGCAACCAAACATCCACATTTCGATCGTCCACAAATTGGGATTTGAAACTTTCAAACCGTTGTACTTTTCCTTTGGATACTTTGATGTTTTGCGCATTGGTAACCAAGCTTAAGAGTATAAAAAATAAGAAGGTCAATTTCATAAGTTATCGTATTAAAGCAAAATGTCCTTTGGTAAGTAGTTTGCCTAAATGGGTAATAGTAAACCAATAGTCATCGGCAAATAAAAGGCGACCATTATACGTGCCATCCCAACCAAAATCGGTGCCCGAAAATTGTGTAATTACTTTTCCGTAACGATCAAAAATAGTAATTATAGATTGACTTAATCCTCTTTGGATTAAATTTTTAATATACCAAGTTTCATTAATTCCGTCACCGTTTGGCGTAAAATATTTCGGAATTTGTACCAAGAAAAATATTTGGGAAACCATACCACAACCTTTTTTGTCTCTGACAAAAGCAGTGTATTGCAAACCATTCAAATTTGTAAAAACCGGACTATCTTGAAAAAGAAGACCATCAATAGAATATTCATAGTCACCAATTCCGGAAGCTATAATTTCAATCGTATTATTAGAACTAAAATCGTTGATGATGATGTCATCGATAGTCGCAATTTCGGAGCCGACAACCGTAAAAGTCTTAGTTATGGAACAACCGGACGAGTTTTCAAACGAAACGGTATAAATTCCGGGAACAGCAACCTGAATGGTAGGAGTTGTCGCGCCGGTATTCCATAAATAATTCTGATAGCCTGAATCTGCAATGAGACTTGCCGGTATATTAACACAAATACCAACGGTTTCATCTGCTATGGTACCATTAAACCTTAGAATGTTTAGTGTAACGGGAACGTTGTTGTAGCAATTGTTGTTAAGAATTCGGGCATAAATAATTTGTTGATTTGCAGTGCTGTTTTGAAACGAATTCGGAAGTAGCGTTGTACTTGTTGGACTGCTGTAAAAGCCTACTTGATAGTTTGAAGGCAAATTAGGAAATAAGGTAGTAACAATATCATTTAATAAAATGGTACTGATTCCATCCTGATTACTATCACTGTCACAATAGGAATATACGGTTTGACCAATAGTGAGTTCCGGAGCAAAATCTAAGTTGATTTCAGAGATATTAGTACAAGTTGCAGAATAAGTGGTCGCTAAGGAATACGTTCCGTTTTGAGTGCTGTTGTAAGGCGGAGAAAAGGTTAACGTACTTCCGGTCTGACCAATAATAGGGTTGCCGTTAAAACGCCATTGGTAACTTTGAGCGCCGTTTGAAGTGCCATTTAAAGTTAGATTTTCATTAAAACAAACCGGATTTTGATTAGCAAGAGTACGGTCGTTGCCTAAATTAACTCCTATAGAAAAACTACTTCCTTTTAAATAAATAGCGGAATCATACCTATAATTTCCTTCATCGGCAATCACCAATTTAATATGGTATTGGTTTCCCGGAATTACAGTAGCACTTGCGGTTAATATGGTAGTTTGTCCATTAAAATTGGTTGGATGTTCACCACCGTTAAAGCCACCAAAATATTGTTCGTTTTCAGCCGGACAAATGGTGCCTGTTCCTCGAACCGTATTGACTTTTACAGGAATATTTGTGTTTGGAATAACGGCTAAATTTTCATAGCTGGAACCACTTACTTCTTTTAATAGAAATACAAAACCATCTGTGTAACTACATTGGTTAGGATTAGGATTGGTTAGATATTGTTCTGAGGAAAAAATATAATCGAAGCTAATCTGGTTTCCTATAGGAATGAAATCAAATTCTAGAATTGTTGCATTAAAAGTATTATTTAAACCCAACGCCTGATTCAAGTCGTTATCACCATTCCAACCCATACCGCCGCCATCATCAGAGATAAAAGTATTTGGCCCGTTGGTATTGATAATTTTTCCAGTGCTTAAAACAACGCCTTCTGTAAATGGGAAACTCGAACCATTCGCATTAAAATAACCCCAACTTTTTTCTCCTGAAGCAAAATTTCCACCGGATACCGAAACATTGGATACAGAAGCACAACCCGAATTAATCAAGACATTCTCAATTAATTGCAGCGGTGTCATACTTTCGTCAGTGGTTGTATATTGCGCAGAAGCAGAACCAAATAGTAAAAGGATAAAAAAACTATATTTTTTAAAAATCATTAGATTTTTTATTAGCCTGCAAATTTACTATTATCTTTTCAAAGCAAAATGACCTTTAACATTTCGACCATCATCAAATTGAATCGAATACCAATAATCATCAGCAGGCATTTGGCGTCCATTGTAAGTTCCGTCCCAACCTTCTCCTACTAAACTAATTTGTTTTAACAATTTCCCAAAGCGGTTAAAAATATAAATTTTTGAACGGCTATTGGTATTGATGTCCAATCCTCTAACTTGCCAATAATCATGATATCCGTCTCCGTTTGGCGTGAAATAATTTGGGATACCCAATACAAAAACGGTTTGATAAATTATGCCACAACCATTCATATCCTTTATGGAAACTATATGTTGGCCGGGAAGAACCGCATCAAAAAAATTAGATTGCTGATAATTGCCGTTATCAAGACTGTACCAATAATCACCATTTCCGGAGACCACAATGGATATAGAATTGATTTGGACCAAATCGATAACTTCTACGGCTTCTAAAACAGGAGCTTCTGAGGCATCCAGATGAATATCAAGTGTTGTAAAGCAGGATGTTGAGGTATCTGTTACGGTTACCGTATAATCTCCGGCTTGAGTTACCGTTATATTTTGCGAGGTTTCTCCGTTAGGTGCCCAATAAAAATTATAATTTCCCGGGTTATTGACTGCGGTATGCAAAGTGACAGGATGATTCGGCAGGTTAGTACATAAGATTCCCTGTGCATCAATGGTAGCTTGTGGAATAGCAGAAACCTCCAGTTGGATAATGTGAATACCAACGCAATCATTCCCGTTTTCAACTCGGACGTAAATATTTTGTCCCGAAAATTGATTTGTTGTTATAGGGTTTTGTTCCATTAAAGCATCATTGGTATTGTAATAATAACTTACAGCATTGCCATTAGTTTCAAAACCGGCATCGGCCAAATTAAAAGTAGCTATTCCGTCTTCTACATTGTCATCACAACTTTGTAACGTGACTGTAGTGGTTGGATTTAGACTTACATTGAGCGTTAATGTTGTCAGACTGAAGCAACCATTTAAGGGGTTGGTAATTTTAACCGTCAGTATTTGCGGATTGGCAGTGTTGTTAAATAGAGTATTTTGCTCGTTTTGATTGTTTAAGGCATCGGTTGTGTTGAGATAAAATTGAGTTGTCATTGAGCTGTCACCGTTTGTTAAATCTGAATTTGCCTGAGTGAGATTAAAGGTTGTCATGCCATCAGGAAAAATTTCAAAATCGCACTGAGTTATTTGTGAAGGAACCGCATCAGGTATTCGGTTAATAATAATAGTAAAAGGTTTGTATACCGTACATCCTTCAACCGAATTGTAAATTTTGGCCCATAAGACTTCATTAACAAAGGCGGTTTGGTTTGTATAAATGTCTGGCAGGTTTATATTGTCATTATTGGTATGATGGAAACTGATAATATTGTTTGGGTCAGTATTAAACTGATTCCTGATTTCGGATAAATTAAAAGCAACAAAACCATCATTATCAGTATCGCATTCTTCTAAATCAGCAAGATCAGGAAAATTGAATGGGGTTACCGATAATGTAAAAGAACTCAAGGTAAAACAACCACTAAGCGCATTTTCCAGACGAATAAATATTGTTTGAGGATTAACGGTGTTTCTGAAAGTTGTCGGATTTGGAATTGCATTCAAATCAATGGTTGCTTCATTCTCTGTCAAATAATAAGAAGCAATGATATTGTTTTGAATTCCAATCGCTATATTTCCACTTTGGGTCAAATCAAATTCAGTCGATCCGTCGTCAATAGGATCGCTGTCACATAACGCAATATTCAAAGCACCGCTAGTGCTTCCATTAACTATAGGTGGCTCACTAAAAGTGGCTGTTCCTGTCCATTCAAGAGAAAAATCACCATTTCCAGCAGCTCTATCTACTACAATGTAGTAAGTTTCACCTTCAAGAACATCAAGCCATTGTACATAATTATTTCCCAATTCGGCCGGACCCTCATTCCAGTCAGGTTCTGTTTCGTTCATTCCGGTTAGATTGTCGGATGTTCCGGCTGCAATAGGGTTTGTTGTTGAGCACCTTATTGGAGAACCCAAACTTTGGCAAGTGGCGTCAGGGCCAAAAACAAAAAAGTCAAAATCCACAATGAGAGCACTGTTTTGAGGAGTTAATAAAAAGCCCAACGTTCCGTCTGTTTTGATAGTAACTTTAATCCACAAAGAATTGTTCTCTTGACTTCCGCAAGAAAGGTTTGGTATTTCCTGTATACCAGGTCCTTGAACAGACAAGTTGTTAAAGCTGGTATTTCCACAAGAAACAATGGCATTCATGCAATCATTCTGTGAAAAACAGATTTGAAAGCAAATAAGTGAAAACAGAAAAAATGATTTCTTGATAAAAGCCATTGTTTTATGTTATTTAACGTTTTAAAGCAAAATGACCTTTGACATTTCGGCCATCATCAAATTGAATCGAATACCAATAGTCATCGGCAGGCATTTGGTTTCCATTATAAGTTCCGTCCCAACCCGGACTAAAAGCATTAAGTTGTTTTAATATCTTTCCATACCGATCAAAAATAAAAATGATAGAATTGGTGTTGTAGAACATGCTAACCCCTTTTACATTCCAATAATCATGAAACCCATCACCGTTTGGTGTAAAATATTGAGGAATTCCCAAAACCGGAATCCCGATTGGTCCTAAAGAGCCACAGCCGTTTTTGTCACGAATGTAGAGTTGGTGTAATCCCATCGGAACATTGTTAAAAAGACCACTGTCTTGGTAAGGTCCGTTGATGTCATCTAATGAAAACTCATAAGCGCCAGAACCACTTACTATTACCGAAATAGAATTAATGTCACTCAAATCAACTACATCGATACTTTGTAAGGTCGCTATTTCTGATCCGTTTACGGTAATGATTCTGGTTTTGGTACAACCAAAGCTATTGGTTACGGTAACGCTATAAATTCCGGGTGTGTTGGCAATTAGTGAATAATTTGTTCGTCCCGGCATAATTACGTTGTTAAAATACCATTGGTAAGTATAATTAGAAGTCGGAGTACCATCTACAATACCGGCATCAATAAGGACTTGAGTAGCAGGAATACAAATTATTACGGTTTCTTCTTGGTCAATTTTTGGCGTCGGATTAACCACAAACGGAAGGATAACTTGTACCGAACAAGAGTTGTTAATGGCGTTTTCAACTACCACTGTTACATTTTGGGTTGCTGTCCTAAAAGGATTAGGTAATTGGTTTGGTATGGAACTAGGAATTAGAACATTGTTTTCGTCATAATAGTAAACATTCATGCCGGTTTGTGTACCAATGATAGTACTCAAAAAGGTACTAGTGTCAAAGTCAAAAAGGCCATCTTGGTCAATTGAATTCGCTTCGTCATCACAAGTTGTTGTTAAAGTGGTCGGCACTGCAAAAGCTTCCGGTAAATCATCTACTATAAATTGCAATGACACTTCGTCATAACAAGGCTGACCACCGGTTTGTGTGATATTATTATTAACCCGGATTGTTATGGTTTCCGTTCCTGTTACATTATACGGATTGGTAAATGGTAAAATTTGTGTTCCATCCGCTCTAAAATACGTTACATTAACACCGGTTTGTCCATTCAAAACAGCGGTCTGAATTCCACTCGTGTCAAATCCAAAAGTGCCATCATGGTCATCATCACATTGACGAATTAGATTATTGGCATTCATAGGATTGGCAACCGGTAAAGCTTCGACTACAACATCAAAAGTTTTAAACCCAAAGCAAGAATTATCAATCGTGCTATCGACACGAACCCAAATCTTTTGCGTATTGGTAAAACCAATATTTCTGTAGTTAGTGATATCAGCAATGGCTAGTGGATTTCCTGATGCATCGGTTTCGGCTAAGAAATCGGCTTCCGTTTTATAGAATTTAATAGTTGTATTGTTTGGTAAAATTGCAGCTAAACTATTTTGAATAGCAGTAAAATTAAATGGCCCTGAAATACCGTCTCGGTCGTCATTTGCCGCATCGAGATAGTCATCACACAAGTATTGATTTGGAATCACAAAGTTGGCGGGAATTTGAGTCACAGAAACAATCAAATTAATTTGAGCCACCCGAAAACAACCATCACTGTTTTCAACACGGGCGTAAACACTCGTATTTCCGGAAGTATAAGCCAAAGGGTTAGTAATTTCTAAAGTGCTGTTTTCTGTATTGGCTGCCGCCGATGTGGTGAAATAACTGAAGGTTTCATTTAAATAATTAGCCGAAATCATGTCGTTTTTCTGCGTTAAATTGAAGACAGAAATGGCATCTGTATCGTCATCACATTGTATCAAGGAAATAGGGGTTGTGATTACTGGTAATGCAAAAGTAGTCAAAGTTGCTGCTTCAGAATACAAGCCACAAGCGTTGCCATTTTTATTGATAAACACACGGTATTTGTAGCCAACCATTGATGGGGAAACATTGGAAACAGTAAGTGAAACAGTATTTACACCCGCATATGTAGCGTTATTAGCCAAGTCAGTCCAACTGGTTTCATCATCAGTAGAAAGTTGCCATTGGTAACTGTCAACGGTTACAGAAGTAATGGTGAAAGAAGCCGATTGCAATTCACAAGTAGTTACATCAACCGGATGAGCGGAAATCGAAATTGGAGCACTAATGGTATAATCACCATTTGGAACACCATAACCGCTACTGCTAATAACTTGTCCTTGATTGGCCACTACAGTCGGAGTATCATCACCTACAATACCATCGTTATTGGTATCGGTAAAACCTGCTTCGGTAACATCTTTACAACCATCATCATCGCTATCAATTTCTATATAATTTAAAATACCATCAGCATCTGAATCAGCGATAGTGTAATTAATAATGCCGTTATCTAAAGCGGTTTCCAAACCATTGTCAAGACCGTTACTTCCTACTGTATTCACTGTAATACCGTTGGTGTTTGTGCCATTTCCGGGACTTCCGGATTCTATAATGTCAAAAATTCCATCATTATCACTGTCTAAATCCAAATAGTTAGGAATGCCATCTGCATCGGAGTCTGTAGCTGTGATTCCGGCTCCGAAAAGGTCATCTATTCCGTCATCGTTAGTATCCACATTGGTTAATGGAGATATGCTTTGCCCTTGTGACTCGATGAAATCGGGTATGGTGTCATTGTCGCTGTCCCAATCAATTTGGTCAGGAACACCATCGTTGTCTGAGTCCTTTGGAACACAAGTTGCGATTAATCGCATCGCTGCTCTGCTCGTATTGGTGTCAACTAAGTTTACGTTGGTTACAGTGATAGCATCAATAAGATTTCCTCGAACAGAGAATGTTCCCGTTCCGGCAACTAAAGGAACGTTATCGTTTAAACGAAAGCGGATTTCGAAAGAAGAGTATTCGGTGATGCCGCTTTCAAAAATTCCATCATAATTGGTGTCAACCAACACTTGATTGTCAGGATTTAAGATAGTCAAGGTTTTATTGATTGGACACGTAATTCTAATTTCGGTGGAAGTTGTAAATAAATCGTCACCCAAAGCAGTAGTAGCATATTCAACAGCCAAACTGATTGGGTTATTCCAAGAGGTAGTAAAGCTGACTTTGTTTTGCTTTCCATTGGCCGCTTCGGTTACGAAATTCCCATTGGCATCACCAATTATGGGCGTAGTGGAAGGTGTTCCGGTTCCGGCAAAAGCAACGGCGCCTGTAAAGGAATTAATATAATTACCAATATTAATTGAGCCGATACTTGTGTTGGTTAAATTGATATTTTGGTCTCCATATGACTCAATGCAATTCGTAATACCATCATTGTCATTGTCAAGATCGATATTATTATTAACGCTATCATTATCCGAGTCAATCGAGCAGATACTAACGGGTATTTCATTTGAATTTATCGGAAGAGAACAGTTAGAAATTGTAGCCGAAACGTAATAATAACCCGGTCCAAGAGTGGAAGGAACATACGAACTACTAGTGGCACTCGGAATTATATTTCCGTTAAAATACCACTGAAAAGTGTCAAACGGACTTAATGTATTCACCGATAAACTAGTGTTTGGAATACAATTGGCCTGACTAAGATCTAATTGGGTAAACGAAACTTCAGGTTCAAAAGTAAAACCCGAATAAAATCCGCCAAAAGTAGCCGCACCACTTGTGCCATAAGCTGCTAAATATAACTCTTCTGTGGAAAAAACGGAAACATCTCCACTCAATCCGGTAATGACATAAGTTTGGTAGTTATTGTTACCCACTACATTTGTTGGCCCTGTTATATTGGTTATCAAAGATAATTCAGCCAAAGTATAGTTTGTGCCGTCTATAATAAAGTTTAAAGAAGCGCCGGTTTTGGTTACTATGGTTACTCGCCCGGTAAACTGTCTACTTCCTACATAGTCAATTGACGGAATATTATCTATAATTCTTGGTGTTTGACAGCTTAAAGGCGGTACAAAGAACATTTCTTGATTTCGTTGATCGGAAGCACTATTGTCGCCAATGGTTTGGTAAGCAAAAACCTTTTGATTGGTTCTGATGTATAAATTGCCGTTCAAATCAAAACTAGAACCATTAAAAACGGCATAATTACCGGCATTTAAAATTACATCCGGTGTAGTTGAACCACTCAAAAAGACTTCGGTATTGTCAACATCGGCTACTAACAAAACCGTTTCAACTATATCAATACCGGTACTTTTAATGAAAATGTATTCGTTATTATTAATACGCTCGGCAGGAACTATTTGGTCAAAGCCTAAATCGAGATTACCCGCTGCATTACTTCCGCCAAATGAACCGCAGTTTAGGGCAATAGGTTTATCTGAGGTTACTAAGGAACCAATTAAACCATCACGATTTGGATTGAGCGGACCTTGTACAGCAATCACATAACTTTCACCACTATTTAAAACGATGCTAAATGGAGAATCTCCGGTAGAACTATTGATAAGTTGAACTCCGGGTTTGAAATCACTAAAGTTTACCGTGGTATTGTTTTCGGAAGCCAAAACCGATATAAATGTGGTGTGAATATCATTATAATTATCCACAGTAAGGTTAGTTATAGCACCAATCCTGAATCGATTTCCTAAGGATGCTTTTCCTTTTGAAACCAATTCTCCGGCATGATTTCCATTTCCGGCGGTTACTCTGGCAGAAACATAAATCAAATCATCAGCTTCTATTATATAGCCTTTATTGCTAAAAGTATTATTGGTTTGACTGGCATCAACATGCAATTGAGTGTCATTTCCAAAGCCAACATTGTAAATAAATGGAGTGCTTCTGGAAACGCTTCCGTTGATAACACTTCCGCCCAATTCAATAATTCTAAAATTGATTGGATTGATGTTTGGCGTAGAGATATAGATAAATTGGTCCTCAGCTGTTACATTGGATGAACCAGAAAGCGGCGGAATATAATGTGTTTTACTAAATTGTGAGAAACAATTTGTGGTAAGGAAAGCAATAAATAATAAAAAAAATAAATTCTTTTTCATTTGTTAAAAATAACAAATAAAAAAGAAAACATAAAAAGAAGTTTCCTATTTATGTTTTCTTTAAGAATTGATTATAAATCTCGTTTTTTGATTATTTTATAAGATGAGAAAATGAAAATTGCTGCCCAGACTAAAACGATTAGCAAGGATGAAAAATGTACATCATAATCTTTAACATTATTTTCTCCAACAGCAGTTTGGATATTTTTGATAACGCTTAACCGCGTAAAAGGCTCAACAACTAGGTTACTCATGGATTCTAAAGGCATAAAGGCATAAAAATCATCTACTTTTGGACTTCTGTTGAAAATTTCAAATTTTAAAATACCATAGGATATTTTCTCAACCAAAAACCAAATAAATAAAAATCCGATAGCAAAAGCCGAGCGTTTAATTAACACACCTAAAAACAAACAGAAAGAGAAAAAGCCAACTAGTTTCACAAAATAGGCAAGCAGGTATTCCATTCCGGAAAAAACGATGCTAAACTCGGTGTAAGAAGAAAAACTATAACCTAACAGTAGCGACATTACAAAAATGAATAGCGTCGAGCCAAAGGCAAAAAGCACTACTGTCAAGAATTTTGAAAGAATAAATTCCTTTTTACTCATACCATCAATAAGGTTCTGTTTCAAAGTTCCGTAACTGTATTCATTGGCCATCATTGAAACAATAACAATGGCTAAAAAGAATTTTAACAGCGAAGCAATCCAAGTATTAAAATGCCATATAAATGGGAAATTAAAGATGCCCATTTCGGCAAAATGAATTTTAAAATTTCCAATGTCAAACTTTATTGAAGCAATCAGGGCAATAAAAGAAAGAATGACAAAATAACCGATTGTCAAAACTTTACTGGCGCGGTTTTTCCAGATTTTTTGTAACTCTATAGAGATTAATCTTTTCATAATCGTGGCGTTTATTTATTGGTTAAGGCTAAAAATTGTTCTTCTAAACTCAGTTTTTTCACCACTAAATGATTGAGATAAATGCCTTTTTCAGACAAGTATTTGTTCAATTGCGCTGCATCAACTACATTTTTGAAGTGAACGATTACTTTGCCTTCCGCTTCCGAAACTTTTTCTACTTCAGGATGCAAGTTGATGGTTTCAATAAGTTTTTTATGATCATTGGTCTGTAATTCAAAATAGGCTTCATGGGCTACCATTCCGTCAACCGTTCCACTGTATAAAATTTCGCCATAACGTAAAACCAGCACATGACTGCAAACTTTCTCTACTTCGTCTAACAGGTGAGAAGCCAAAAGAATGGTCGTGCCTTGCGAAGCTATTAATCGAATAATATCACGAATTTGATGAATGCCTTGCGGATCCAAACCGTTGGTTGGTTCGTCCAAAATTAAAATTTCTGGGTCATTTAATAGCGCAGAAGCAATGGCCAAACGTTGTTTCATCCCTAAAGAAAAAGTCTTAAACTTGCTGTCTTTTCGGTCTAAAAGTCCGACAACTTCGAGTTTTTCGTTAACTTTCGTATAGGTAATACCTTTGATTTTACAAACCAATTCCAGATTTTCTTTGGCAGTCATGTATGGGTAAAAATTTGGTCGCTCAATGATGGCACCTACTTTTTTCAAAGCTTCATGTGTTTGCATTGCGCCGCCAAACCAACTGTAGTCTCCGGAAGTTTTGTTAACTACATTCAAGACGATACCTAAAGTAGTAGATTTTCCACTTCCGTTTGGTCCGAGAATGCCGTAAACATTTCCTTTGTGTATTTCGAGAGAAACGTCTTTTACAGCATGGATTTTGCCGTAACGTTTATTGAGTTTGTTAATAGAGAGAATGGTAGATTCCAATGGTCAGTTTTTTTGGTTTCACGTATGACGATTGAAATCTGAATTTGTTACTGTTCTTTTTTTTGAAAGTAGAATTTAGTGATAAATTGTTTTTTCAGATTCAAATAAAACAGTGTTTCATTGATGTCTTTGAGTTTGGAAGTCAACGTTATTTTTTGACCTCTGCAGTCATTAGTCGCTTGTGATTTGCAGATTTCACATTCATATTCGCTAAAGTGAATGTTTATTTTTTTGGTTTCCACAAAGCGATGTCCAAGAAAGGAACAGCGGTAACTTTTTTTCACCATTCCTTGAGTTAAGTAGTTTAGTTTCATAGGATAGGGTTTTGTTTTAGGTATGATAAACTTAACCAGTTAGACGTTTAAAAGCAAAAATAGTCGTTAAAATACGTTTTTTTTGTTAATTATAAAGTATAAAACTTACAAAAAATAAATGTTAAATCTGTCTTTTATTTGTAAGGAACGATAATCGGCTGACCAATTTGGAAATCAGGCAAAGCCAAATCGTCGTTTTTGAAAGAATTCGTTTTATAAACGTTATCTCCTTCAAATGGAATTGAAGGATAATAAGAGAATGAAATTTGGAAACTATTAAATACCAAATAATCATTGTTAATCAAAACGCCTAAACTGAATTTTGAATACAATTTACCATCAAAAGTTCTGTCGGTTTCATTGCCTAAAAAGCCAAAAGTCATGTTGTAAAAAGGACTAAAGTGAAATCCATGCCAATTTCCAGGAGCATAAGTTTGGGTTTGCAAAGCCATCGAAATTTTTCGAGTCCCATTGATTAACGGATTATTAAACCCAATTATACCATTGTCATCTGAGAGTAATACTCGGTCTTTCATAATTGGTGCTCTGTGATTTCCAATGACTAATTTCGGTTTGACGAACTGTCTTATTTTCCAGTTGCCTAGGTATTGTAGATTGGTGAAATAGTTTCCTTCAATTTTAAAGGTAGTTTCTTCAGTACAACCATTATTGAAAAAGCTTCCCCATTCGGTATTTAAGCTCAAATAGCCAAACGAAAAATAATCGCCGTAAGCAAATCGGCCACCAAAATAACTTCTTCGGTTATCATTCTTATCCTGAAATCCGCCGGTTATAGAGAAAACCTGACCGTAAGGAATATCTTCAATGATGCCAAAGTTGAATAAATATTTATCTTCGGCAAACTTTCGGGTATTCAAACCAATAGTGGCTAAATATAATTTTTCAGAAGCAAAAAATCGTGTCGGATCATAGACTAAAGTTGGCGTTTCTAGGTAATTAACATTTTTATATCCAATTGTTGTGACCAAGTTGGTAGTCCTATAATCTTCATCTTTTCCTTTAAATATTTTAAACGAATGGCCTAACCAATATTCTTGTGTTTCCAGTTTGAATCGGTGGTTTTCAAAATCAACATTGTCAAGGGATAAAGAATCAATATAAAATCTATTTTCAAAAAAGACACCACCGGCCAATCGGGTGAAAGGTGAGATAAATTGACGCTCAACTCGGGCGCTTTTAATGGTATTATTGTTTATAGAGTTTTCATAAGTGAAGACTGTATTGATAAAAGTGTTTTTTATATTATTGATAGAATATTGACTTAAGTAAGCACTTTTTCCGGTATCAAATTGTTTGGTGAAATCGTTTCTGAATTCATGACCAAGACCTAAAAAATTACGCTCAGTCAACTCAAAATTACCTCTGGAACTTGATAAACTTCCGGTGGGAATCAAACTCCAAGAATCTAAAACGCGTATCGAAATATCAACAGAATCTTTACTACCTTGAATTTCTACCGGTTTGATAATCACACTTCTTGTATAACGTTGGCGACGAATCAAACGTTCTGATTCTTTCGCAATAAGCGAATCCAATGGCTGGTTTTTTTTGAAAAGCAAAAGATTGCGAATCGTCCAAACTTTTGATTTAAGGTGTAATTTATTCCCAAATCTTTCAAATCCTTTTTCAGGAACATCTTTATAATTATCAATCGAGTATCCAAATGGATCTAAGGTTTCAATATTGATGTTTCGAATGATTTTGCCTTCGCTTCGGTCAAACGCTTTTTTAATCAAGAATCGCTTTCTTTTGGTGCTTGTAGCGGTTGGTTTTGCTTTTCGATTGGATTTAAAAAGTAATTTGTAAATAAATTTATTGAACTTACTCTTCTTAGAGTATTTCTCAATTTTCTTATAGACTAAGGTGGAGTCATTACCACTATGGGTTTTTGTTTCTTGCGCCAATAAATTTTGGCAACAAAAAAACAGGAGTAGGAAGTATATATAATGCTTTGAGGACATTGATGTTCAATAACTAATCTGGAAAGATATAAAATATAATATCACATTGTTCTCGTTTTAACAGTTTAGCGGTTAAGTATAAGCAGAAATAGTTAGTACTATCATGGTGAAAACAATTAAAATGAAAAACAACGGCATTATAAACTTCAGCCATTTGTCATAACCTACTTTAATCATTGCCAATGAAGCTAGTATTAATGAGGTTGGATTGATAAATGAAAAAAGGCCCATACCATAGATGTAAGCATCAACTACTAATTCTCTCCCAACGCCAACGGTATCCGCTAATGGTGACATAATGGGCATGGTCAAAACCGCCATTCCCGAAGAAGAAGGAATAAAAAAGGATAAACCACCATAGATAAAAAACATCATGTTGGCAAAAAGCCCTTTGTTCATGCCTTCGGTCATGCCACTAGCATAAAAAAGCATCGTATCACTAATTAATCCGTCTTCCATAATGACGGTAATACCACGGGCGATTCCTACGATTAAGGCAACCCCTAATAACTCTCCGGCGCCTTTTAGGAAAGAATCGATAAAAGTATTTTCATCTATTTTGGATATGAAACCAATCAAAATGGCACCCACAAAAAAAGTAGTGGTCATTTCTAAAAACCACCATTCTAATTTGGCAACACCAAAAATCATTACCACAAAACACAGAGTGAATACCAAAAGGATAAGGCGTAATCGGGAAGTCAATGGAATGGTTGTACCTGAATTCTTGTGGAATAAAGTCTCGATTTCTTCTTTTTGGTCATAAATAATAGAATGTGTTGGATTATTTTTCACCTTTTTTGCATACCTCATAATGTAAATGATACAAATGATGGTGCCAATCACAAAAACGATAAACCTTGTGGTTAAACCGGTTGTCCAATTAATCCCCGAAGCATTGGAAGCGATTATGCAACTGAAAGGATTGGTAGTGGAAAACATGTTGCCGACAGAAGAACCAACAAAAATACACGCCAAACCTACCATCGCATCATATTTAGCCGCCAAAAAAACCGGAATCAGTATCGGGTAGAAAGCCATCGTTTCTTCGGCCAAACCGAAGGTAGTTCCACCAATGGAAATTAAGGCTGTAACTAAAATAATCAAAATGTATTCTCTGCCTTTTAAGACTTTGGCCAACCAAGAAATCCCGGCATCAAAAGCACCTGTAGTGTTCATTAATCCTACCAAACCACCAATGAATAATATCAAAAAGATAATATCGGCTCCGGCAATGATTCCTTTTATCGGCGCTTTTACGAAGTCGAAAAAGCCTTGGGGTTTTGCTTCTAATTGCTTGTAAGTATTGGGAATGTTTATGGGTTTCCAAATATCGCCACTGGTAAATTTTTCTAAAGGAATTTTAATACCCAAACTGTCCAGCGTTTTGGTCGTTGCCGGAACATTTTTTGAAGTTTCAGCACTTTTTACTGAAAAAACTTTGGCTTCTTTATCATACAAAAGTTGGTTGTATTTCCCAGCCGGAATGATCCAAGTCATTATTGTTACTAAAGCGGCGATGATTAATAAAATGCTTTGGGCTGACGGGAATTTAATTTTTCTCATAATAAAATTGGCTTTTCAATAAGCAAGATAATCATTTAGTTTTTACGCAAAAAAAATCCCGAATCGTTTTTAGCAATTAGGGATTTTTTTCTGCTTTTGGAAGTCTTAAATCTGCCTTCTAACTCTTTTGTTCTTTGTTGAAGTAAACCAAGTAATAATACATTTGCTTTTCTTCGTCCCAACCTTTTTCTACATATTTCTCGGCACTTTCAGGGTTGATAAAATCGAGCTTGATTTGAATATTGGTATCTAAATTAATCACGTTTTTGATTGACTTTCGGGCATCAGTTACGGCCGCATTAGCAATAGGGAAATTGGTGATGTCTTCGATGCTGTATTTTTCGCCCTTATCGACTTTATAGTTTTTAAACTCCGGAATCAAATCGGGATTGTCAAGTACTTCGTTGAGGAATTTGCTTTCTTCGAATTCGTCATTTTTGGCAAAATAATTTACCGAACGGTTCATAAACATCACCTCTTCTTTCTTGTCTTCAGCCGGAAGAACGACGTCTTTGGCAAATCCTTGACAGAATTTTAAATACTTTTTGGTATAGAAATTTTCATCCTGAAATGCATCAACTGAAAGGAAATGCTCTAACCAATAACGGGCGTCATAACGATTGCTGTCAATGGTTAAAATCTTGTAACCTTCTTCTTTTTTGTAATTGAAAATCAAGCAACCTTTGTCTAATTTATTCAAGTTGATTCCTTGTTGCAAAATCATTTCTAACGTTGTGCCTTTTTCTTCAAATTGCATAAAATCTGATTTGATTTCGCTTTTGAAAACACCAATCGCATCGACTACATTATTATCAATTGAAACATTGGTCAAATGTGCTACATAAACTTCACCATTCTTAATATGCGGATGGTTTGATTGTTCGAATAAGTGTTTGGTGATTTTTTTAGAAACTTCATGTGTATCATTCGGATTGGTGAAAATCTCCGTCGCTAAGTTGTACATGTCATTGTATTCTAAATCGACATCATGTGCAAACTGAAAGTAATTTTCTTCCTTTTCACGGAATGGTTTAAAGAAATATTCTTTTAAAAGTGGCACAATTTCGTCATTCAAACCATAAGGTTGGTCTGAAAGGAAAATGGCTTCGTTACGACTTTTGTTTCCAACTCGGTGTATGGATAAGGATTCGATGTGGGCGTTAAATAGGTTTATCATAGGTAGCACTAAGCTTTAGGCTATAAGCCTTAAGCCTTTTGGTTTTAAATTGTTTTGTATAAGATTATAATTATAGTTTGTTATGGCCTGCGGCTTAAAGCTGACAGCTTTTAATTCCAATTCTCCTCAAACCCGAAATCCTCAAAGCTGTCATCACCCCCAAACATATCCAAATCATCTTCGTCTAAGTCGTCTTCAAATTCAGAATAGAAATCTTCTCCTTCAGCTTCAAATTCTTTTTCCGGAGCAATAGCCGGCAATACACCATGCGAGAATAATAGATTAGGATAGATTAAACCGGTTTCGGCTTCTTCTACTGCGGCCAATTCTACCAGGAATGTCCACATGTTGATGAAATCGTAAACGTAAATGATTTTGGTTTGGTCTTCTCCCAATAATTGGTTCAAAGGATAATCACTCATGATTTTTTGTTCACCGGCAACATCTCCGGTGTCAAACATCGGGATTTCTTCTTCCTGATTCCATTGGTCATCACAAGTGTAAAAAGAAGCGACTTCCAAACCGTCAAAACCAAACGCGTTAACAATGGCATTGTGCAAATCTTCTAAAGTATCTTCTTCCTGAATGGCAATATCTCTGAAAACATCTTCTTCGGCATCGAGAATTGCTCTGAATTTATAAATCATAATCGTAATTTTATTGAGGCGACAAAGGTAAAATTTAATTTAAGATATTCGATTTGCGACTTACTATTTGTTGATAAGATTTTTATTGATTTGAAGCGAACAGAAAACAATCCAAATTAGAATACTTGCTTCAATAATTCGTTGGATTAATCCTTTGAAAGGCGATTCTAAACTCACATTCAAAACCAATACAAAAGCAAATGAAATACCAGCAATAATGTAACTTAGTGTTGTGAACTTGGTTGCATTATTCCATTTTTTTGAAGCAACTCCTATGGCGAAAATAGAGAAAGGAACAATAAAATAGGTTATCATTCCCATCAGATTGTGAATAATCTGAGATAAACTTGGGTTTATAAACTCCGGATTACAATCGATATCACAATTGAAAATACTGCAAACGATAGTTCCAATTCCGTAACCAAATCCAATACCTAAAAAACCAAGAGTTTTCAAACCAGATTTGGGTAAAGAAACATTTGAGAATAAGGCAAATAAAAGAAACAAAATACCACTTGGCAAATAAAAATAATACCTGATTTTATCAACATTTGGTGCATCAACAGCATACAATTCACTAATGAATTGTGAAGTATGACTATAATTAGGATATAAAGAGCCTGCTATTATTGTAGTTAAAATGAATAATAATGCGCCAATAATTCCTGTCCAAACGGATGCTTTTTTTATCATATTTTCAAAATTAAAAAAAAACCTAACGGTTAAGCTAGGTTTCTTTCTTTATTTTTTTTCGTTTTGACACATCTTTACAATTTTGTGGAAAGTTTCATGAAGTTTGCCTAGGGCTTTAGTTATTTCATCATCGCCTGCATTTTGTTGTACCAATTCGTTAACGGCTTTGGTTTCCTTTTTCAAGACAACTAATGATTCAATCAACTTTGGACTCCTAAATTCTTCAGGCATGTTTTCAACCGACAAGGCGTCGGCTCTTTCTAAAAGTAGTTCTGAATGAGTTTTAATTGGATTCAAATTTCCTTCTGCCGAAGAATGAAATGTTTTTGTTATTACTTCATGATAAGCTTTGATTTGTGGCCATCTTTCTGTAAGTGAATGTCCTGAAGCAGTATTAAAAGCAAAGAACGTAGCAAATGCAAAAAGCGATTTGATGATTTTCATTGGTTAAGTAGAGTTTTGATTAAGGTTGCACAAGTCTAACTATTTTTATTTAAATAATGGAAATTAATGAGAGAAGAATTTTAACGATTGTCCATCTTTGCAGAAGATACTATTTTAAATGGTTGATTTTAAATCGATTATTGTATTGAAATCATTTCTTTTTTAATCTTAGTTGATAGTTTTTCTCTGACTAATTTATAAGATTGTGCTGTGTAATCTTTTCATTTGTAACAGAAAGTGTGTTAATGTTTTCCGCCTAAACCAATTTATACTAAGCTAAATAAGATGCTGGTTTGATTTTGGTTTGGATTGTAAATTTACAGTTCATCCATTCAATATAACAATTCGGTAAACTTAAATTTCATAGTTTTAATCTTTGTTGCAAGTTTGCTTCATCAAAACAAAACCAATGAAAACAATTTACACTTTAGCTCTTTTTTTAATTGCTTTTGCAAGTAATGCACAACAAATCGTTTCAGGAACAATACTCGATGAAAAAAGCAAACCTATAGTCGGCGCCAATATTTTTATCGATGGTACTTACGACGGTACTTCGTCTGATGAGAATGGGAATTTTAAATTTACGACTTCAGTTAAAGGCAATCAGATTTTAGTGATTAGTTTCTTGACTTACGAAACTTTAAAAGCGCCCATTGACGTAGCGACTTGCCAAAACAAATCTTTCAAACTCAAAGAAAGTGTCAACACACTCGATGCCGTTATCGTAACCGCAGGAACTTTTGACGCAGGCGAAAAAGCCAGAGTTTCGGTTTTAAAACCTTTAGATATTGTAACCACAGCCGGTGCCATGGGTGATATTGTTTCGGCACTGATGACATTACCCGGAACACAAACCGTTGGCGAAGACGGAAGATTATTTGTTCGTGGTGGTGAAGCCGATGAAACCCAAACTTTTGTAGACGGAATTCGAGTAGCACAACCTTATGGTGCAACTACGGCTAATGTTCCGACACGCGGTAGATTTTCCCCTTTTTTATTCAGTGGAATGTCGTTTTCTACCGGTGGTTATTCAGCGGAGTATGGCGAAGCGTTGTCGAGTGTTTTGTTATTGAATACGCAAGACGAAGCCACAGAAGAGAAAACCGATATTTCGTTGATGACGGTTGGTTTAGGTTTGGCGAATACCCAAAAATGGAGCAATAATTCGTTGAGTTTTAATACCGCATATATTAATTTGGAACCCTATCAAAAAGTGTTTCCCCAACGTGCCGATTGGAACAAGCCTTTTCAATCGCTTTCCGGCGAAGCGGTTTACCGACATAGTTTTACCAATGGAATGTTTAAATTATACGCGGCGTTTGATGCTTCCCAGTTTGACATCAACAGTGAATCTATCAATAATCCGGATAAAATCAGAGTAGATTTAGATAACAATAATTTCTATTTGAATTCTTCCTACAAAGGTAATTTTGGTTCCCAATGGCAATTGTTTACCGGTTTGAGTTATGGTTACAGCCAAAATAAAATCGGAATCGATTTAGACAAAGTATCCAATTTAGAACATTCGTCTCATTTGAAATTAAAACTAAGGAAATCTTTTTCAGACAGAGTGAAGTTGTCCTTTGGTGGCGATTACTTCATTACCAAATTTGACGAAGATTTCAAGCAATACGAAGGCGATACTTTCAACAGCGGTTACAATGCCAACATCGCAGCTTTCTTCACCGAGGCGGATATTTTCTTCTCTAAAAAGTTTGCCGTAAAATTAGGAGCAAGATTGTCCAACAACGATTTGTTAGACGAAACGGTGTTGGCACCAAGAGCTTCTTTGGCCTATAAAATCTCTAAAAACGGACAGTTTTCTTTTGCCTACGGAAGCTTTACCCAAGCGCCAAGACAAGACTATTTGAAATATGCCGATTATTTGGACAGCGAAAAAGCACAACACTATATTTTGAATTACCAATACAGCAAAGACCGAAGAACTTTTCGCTCCGAGATTTATTTAAAAGAGTATTCTGATTTGGTGAAATACGACACGGAAGCTTCTCAGTTTGATACCAATTTCAGCAATACAGGAACCGGTTATGCCCGAGGTTTGGATATTTTTTGGAGAGACAATAAAACCATCAAAAATGTAGAATATTGGGTTTCGTATTCTTTTATTGATACGCAAAGAAATTATAAAAATTATTCAGCCGAAGTTACCCCAAGTTTTGTCGCCAATCATAGTTTAAGCGTGGTCAGCAAATGGTGGATTAACAAATTAAAATCGCAATTGAGTGTTACCAATTCTTTCACCACCGGAAGACCCTATAACAATCCGAATGAGGCTGAGTTTATGAATGGAAGAACCAAAGGCTATAATAATTTGAGTTTGGGTTGGGCATATTTAATGACACAACAAAAGATTTTGTACTTTTCAGTGTCGAATGTTTTGGGAACAGCAAACGTTTTTGGGTATGAATACGCAAATTCTCCAAATACTGACGGAGTTTACAATCGTAGAACCATCAGACCAACAGCAGATCAGTTTTTCTTTGTAGGTTTCTTTTGGACAATTAGTGAGAATAAGAAGGATAATCAGTTGGATAATCTTTAAAAGAAAGGGATAAGGGAAGAGGCATAAGCATAAGTGAATCAACTTTTCCCTTTTAACTTATCCCTAATCCCTTGACCAAAACAATTCATCCCCAAAAATCAACAGTTCAGTAATTATAAGTTTTACAACAACAAAAACCGAGATACTTTTGAACTATAAAATAACAAGAGTTTTAATCATCAAATAAAATTAAAAGACATGACAAAAATTATCACTACAATCGCATTTTTCGTTTGTTCGCTGTTATCAGCACAAACACAATTTGAACAAGGAATGGGGAAATCTCTCGGACTTTGGGGAGAAGGCAAAGCACAAGAAGCTTCCGATTTGATGGAACGTATCGCGGCAGCAGAAAAAACAAATTGGTTACCCAATTATTACGTAGCTTTAATCAACACCACGGAAGCCTTCAAACCGGCGAATAAAGCTAACGCTGTAGCCTTAATTGAGAAAGCCCAAAAAGCACAAGACGAAGCCAGTATGATTAGTCAAAATAATCCGGAGTTACTGGTAATGCAGGCGATGATTTATACTGCATTGATTGTACAAGATCCAATGGTAAACGGCATGAAATATTCACCAAAAGTGATGGAATTATACACTAAAGCAAAACTCATCGCTCCTGAAAATCCAAGAGCGGTATATTGCAAAGCCGAATTCGAAATCAATAGCGCACCATGGACCGGAGCCGATGTGAAAAAATTATGTCAAGACTTGCAAAGCGCTATTCCGTTATTTGAAAAGTTCAAACAAGAAACGCCTTTTCATCCAAATTGGGGATTAGAAAGAGCACAAGAAGCCTTGAAAAATTGTAAATAAAGAGATGCTAAGGACTAAGAATCTGAGGTTCTAAGTGAAAAGACCTCAGAACCTTAGAACCTCAGAGTCTTAGAACCTTTAAAAATAGAAATCATGGAAAACGAAAACCAAAACAAAAACAAAGAAGTAAACAATTTATCAGGCATGATATTCGTCGGATTTATGTTTGTCGGTATAGCGGCCGGATTGTTTTTTCACAATACAGCGGTAGGAACTTTAGCCGGAATTGGCGTTGGATTCATCGCATCGGCTATGTATCGTTCGGAGAAAAATAAATAAGTGATAAAGGCAATAAGGCGCTAAGGTACTAAGGTTCTTAGTAAAAAAAACCTCACTACCTTAGTGCCTCAGAACCTCAAAACCTAAGCAACTAAAAAATGAAACAATTGATAAAAGAAATTCCAAGAGCCATAATCATTTCCATCAGCGTCTTTTTTGTGTTGTTGATGATTAGGTTAATCACAGGAAGTAAAGTTCAGTTTGATTACGCTTTACTGGTAAACTTTGGTTACACCATGCTTTACGGATTTTCATTATACTTTGCCAATGCATCTATTTTTATCTATTTGGATAAAGTTTTCAAAGCGGATCGATTTACGCCCAAAAGAATATTAATTGGTTTTATTTCTTCGTTCCTAATTTCCATTGCGATTATTTTTTTATTACACATTTTTGAAGATGTAATTGTCGAAGGCACTTCGTTTAATGATTTTCTAAGCCAAGAAACATTTAGTAATTATTTGGTAGCTTTTATTCTGACTTTCATTGTGACACTGGCTTTTCACGCATTTTATTTTTATAAGGCTTACGCCGAAAATAAAGTCAAAGAGCAAAAAGTTATCGCCGGAACCGCATCGGCACAATTTGAAAGTTTAAAAAACCAAATCGATCCACATTTCTTGTTCAATAGCTTGAATGTATTGAGTTCGTTGATAGAGGAAAACCCGGATAATGCACAACGATTTACGACTTCTTTGTCTAAAATTTACCGCTATGTTTTGGAACAAAAAGACAAAGAATTGGTTTCGGTTGATGAAGAATTGGCTTTCGCCAAAACGTATATGAATTTGCTCAAAATGCGTTTTGAAAACAGCATCAACTATGAATTACCGCCTGAATTTGGGAATCCTGAGGCTAAGGTTGTACCGCTTTCGTTGCAACTTTTATTGGAAAACACCATCAAGCACAATGTTGCGAGTGAACAAAAACCGTTGAACATCAAGATTTATATTGAAAATAATTATTTAATCGTTGAGAATAATTTACAAAAGAAAGAAGTCTTGCAAGACCGTAAAGGCGTTGGACTTCAGAACATCGTGAATCGTTATGCTTTGATTTCGGCACGCAAAGTTCTGGTCGATCAAACCGAAACTGTGTTTAAAGTAAAAATTCCGATTTTAACTAAACAAATAGTCATCATGGAAACTAAAAATATCTACAATGAAAATATGGCTTACATGAAAGCCAAAGAGCGAGTGGAAAAGCTCAAAGGATTTTACGGGAATTTAATTTCGTATTGTTGCGTGATTCCGTTTTTAATTTTTATCAATTTGAGAACCGGCGGATTTCAATGGTTTTGGTTCCCAATGTTGGGTTGGGGAATGGGATTGACGTTTCATGCTATAGAAACTTTCGGCTACGGAAAATCGTGGGAAGAAAAGAAAATTCAGGAGATTTTAAACAAAGAAAATAGTCAAAACAACAAATGGAGTTAGACATGGAAAATTCGAACGAGCTTTTGGAACAAATGGTTAGAGAACGCGTACAAAAATTAAAACAGTTTTACATTCACTTGTTCATCTATATCATTGGGATTACGATTTATGTGGCCAAAACGTATTTTGGTGTTCCGATTAACTTTTGGCCTATCCGATTTATCAATGAGTTTGTCATGTGGATTTGGACCTTCTTCCTAGTTGTTCAGGCACTTCAACTGTTTTTTGTGCAAAAAGTTTTTGGGACTAATTGGGAACAAAAGCGCATTCAGAAAATAATCGAAAAAGAGAAAATTGAAAAACAAAAATGGCAATAATCATGGAAACAAACAACGACTTCGAAAGATACCAGCGCGCCAAAAAACAAGTCGAACAAATCAAAGGGTTTTACGGACATTTGACTTCTTATATCTTGGTAATGGCGGTTTTAATCTTTATCAATTTAAAATACACACCACAATATCTTTGGTTTTTTTGGTCGATGATGGGTTGGGGAATAGGTTTGTTATTTCACGCTATGAAAGTATTCAATTGGTTTCCGTTCTTCAACCAAGAATGGGAAGAAAAAAAGATTAAAGAATACATGGAAGAAGAAAATAAAAGAAATAAATTTGAATAATAATGGAAAATCTAGACGAAATCAAATACCAAGAAGCGGTAAAAAGAGTAAAGAAAATCAAAGGTTTCTATACGCATGCTGCTGTTTATGTGGTGATTAACATCATATTGCTGATTGTAAATGTTCAGAATTCCTCCGAAGGTATTTTTCGTTGGGAAAATGTAACTACGCCTTTATTCTGGGGAATTGGTTTGGTCGCACACGGATTTTCAGTGTTTATGCCAACCATGATTTTCGGCAAAGATTGGGAAGCCAAGAAGATTAAGGAATTGATGGAAAAGGAGAAGAAGAATAAATGGGAGTAAAATAGGTACTAAGACACTAAGGTCCTGAGGTACTAAGAAGAAACCTCTGAACCTCAGAATCTTAGATCCTCAGAACCTAAAAAAAAATATGAATATCATCATCATCTAAGACATTTGAAATTAAAAGGAGAATGTCCGGTGGACATTCGGAATCAATATGACCTCAATTAGCCAAAAGAAAATGAATATTATCATTATTGAAGATGAGAAACCGGCCGCAAGATTACTCCAACGCAAAGTGGAAAAATTGGGTTTGCAAGTCAATACCATGTTACATTCTGTGGAAGAATCTATCCATTGGTTCAATTCGAATATGCATCCCGATTTGATTTTTTTGGATATCCAATTGTCAGACGGTTTGTCGTTTGAAATTTTCGAAAACATAGACATCAAAAGTGCGGTGATTTTTACGACAGCTTATGACGAATATGCTTTGCGTGCGTTCAAATTGAACAGTATTGATTATTTATTAAAACCGATAGACGAAGACGATTTAGAAACCGCCATTAACAAATTCAAGTCCCGAAATATAGCGGCGCCCAATTTGTCTTTAGACTTTGAAATGATTAAAAAAATGTTGGTTAACCCCATTGACAGGGTTTACAAAAAACGTTTCACTATCAAAATGGGACAACAACTAAAAATGATTAATATTGAGGAAGTCGAATGTTTTTACAGCGAAAATAAAGGCACTTATTTGCATACAATAGATAACCGTGATTATTTGCTCGACAACACTTTGGAACAACTCGAAACTGAACTCGATCCAAAAGATTTTTACCGTGTTTCTCGCAAATTCATTATCCCGATGAAAGGCATTAAAGAGATTCAATTGCACAGCAATTCAAGACTAAAAGTCATTTTGCCCACTTACAAAGACGATGAGATTATCGTGGCGCGAGAAAGGGTGAATGATTTTAAGGAATGGTTGGGATAAGTTGTATTTTTATTCCGTTTTCACGAATTCAACTCGCCTGTTTTTTTCTCGTCCTTCTTCGGTATCATTAGAGGTAATGGGTTGGGTGCTCCCAAATCCTTTGCAGGAAAATCGATTGGTTTCAATGCCTTTTGAAATAAGATAGTTTAAAACTGCTTTGGCACGCTGTTCCGAAAGTACTTGATTTTTAGCTTCCTTGCCTGCGTTATCGGTATGGCCTCTTATTTCTATTTTTATTGATTTATTAGTTTGTAATTGTTGGACTAATTTATCTAACGGTGTATAAGACTGCTCTAATAAAACCGATTTATTGGTTTGGAACAATACGTTTTCTAAAATCACAACCTCTTCATATCTATTGGCTCCCGGCAATCCATAAACACTTCCCAAGTCAAAACCCGGTGAGGCACCTTTATTATCTTTACCAACAATTTTAATGTATTTTACCTGTTTCTCATAAGTGATTTTGGCCAAATCAAATTCATTAACACTCCCATTGCCGGCTACTCCTAAAAATGTGTACTCCGCATTATCGGAACTTACAAGCACATCAGCATATTCTCCAGCACCGCCAACCTCTTCAATAAAAATATCATTTTGATTGGGAGCATCAATGATATAGTTATTTGTAAATCCTACTATTACATAACTACCTTGTGGTAAACTTATAAAACAATTATTTTTATAGAAAAGAGAATCTAAAGAGACTACGATTTGCCTTGATGGAACTTTTGAACCTCCGTAAAAGGCATCCTTTGTTTTGGTTTTGCTGTTGTAGGAATCAATTATTACATCGGGATATTGGCTTTGGTTTTGAGAAGATAAAATGAAAGGATGTAAGAAGAGAAGAATTAGAAATGACTTAATCATGTTGACTTCGTGTTTAGATATTTAAAGTAAACGAAAGGTTTTAATTATTATTGTCCATTGTTAAGAATAGTTTGTCTAAAAAATGACTCATACATCATGAGTTTCAAAACATTTAATATCTTAATCATAAGCAAAAGCATTCTCTATAGTCTACTAAAAGTCATCCGAAGCATTATTCTGTCTCTCCGAAGCCGGTTTCTAACATTTAGTAAGCCTTTCTTAGTTGTCCGAAGCTCATTATTGCCAGTCCGAAATTCGATCCAATCTCTACGAAGTACTTTCTCAGGAGTCCGAAGCCCATTTTTGTGAGTCCGAAGCTCGTTTTTAAGAGTCCGAAGCTCGTTTGAAGGCTGCGAAGGGTTGGAAATGCTCAATAGTTGGTTTTTGATATAGTTAAGCTTGTTGTAAAGTTTTGTTAACAGCTTTCCATATAAACGGCTAACTCATTAACTTCGTTACCCTTAATTGTTTACGATGAAATTACTTTACACTTTATCCATCTTTTTTACGCTGACATTTGTCAATAGTTCATCGGCACAAATAACGGTTTATGAAAAGTTTGATGCTTTTGAAAAGGCTATTATTAAAGAAAACGATACTGTTTATGTGATTAATTTTTGGGCGACTTGGTGCGCACCGTGTATCAAAGAGTTGCCTTATTTTGAAAAGCTGCATACGGATAACAAGAAGATTAAAGTTATTTTGGTCAGTCTCGATAGCCAAAAAGACTTAGAAAAAAAGCTCATTCCGTTTGTGGAAAGAAAAAAGATAACTGCTGAGGTTTTATTGTTAAGCGACAAAGATTACAATTCTTGGCTGTCTAAAATCGACAAAGATTGGTCGGGTGCTATTCCGGCGACATTAATTATACAAGGTAAAAAGAGGATATTCGCTGAGCGCGAATTTGAAAATTTTACCGAACTCGATGACTACGTTAACTCATTTATCAATCTAAATTAATTCAACATGAAATTTTTACCCTTACTTATTGTTTTCTTTAGCACTTTTTTTGCCGGAGATAATGCGGTTTCCGAAGGTTATCAACCCGGAGACAAAGCAACTGATTTTAAACTGAAATCCGTTGACGGAAAAATGTACAGCATGGCCGATTACAAAGACGCCAAAGGTTTTATTGTTGTATTTACTTGTAATACTTGTCCGTTTGCGGTTAAGTACGAAGACAGAATCAACGCGATAGCAAAGAAATATAAAAAACAAGGTTATGTGCTTTTAGCTATCAATCCAAATGATCCGGCTGTTCAACCTGCAGACACTTATGATTTAATGCAAGACAAAGCCAAAGAAAAGGGTTTTGTATTTCCATATTTGGTTGATGAAGGACAAAAGATTTACCCTCAATATGGCGCTACAAAAACACCTCATGTTTTTTTATTAGACAAAAACTTGGTGGTAAAATACATTGGCGCTATCGATGACAATTCAGATGATGCTTCTGCTGTAAAAGAAAAATACTTGGAAAATGCCATCGCGGCGTTGGATAAAGGAAGTGATCCTTCTCCTGCACAGACCAAAGCAATTGGTTGTTCAATAAAAGCTAAGAAAAAAGTATAAGAAAAAAGTCCCGAATCAATCGGGACTTTTTTTTGGAAATAACTCATTGATGCAGCTTTTCCGGATGTAATTAAAGCATAACTTAATTTAGTCAAATAATGCTTTAATTTCTTTTTCTGTTTTTCCTATCTTTTCCTGTAATCTTCCCCACATTTCTTGTTCTTTGCCTTCGTCATAAAGCAAATCATCATCGGTTAAGTCTGCGTATTTTTGCTTAAGTTTTCCTTTAAGCTGTTCCCAATTTCCTTCAATCTCTTTTGAATTTGGCATGATTTATAGTTTTAAAATTATATACTATAAATTTCGGCATTTGCAAGTAAAGAGATGTTATGGAATTATAAGTCAAGATTGTATAATTCACATAATGTATTTTTTCCGAATGCCAATCAAAGCAAAGATTAGTAAGGTGTAGACAATAAAAAACGGTGCAATTAATTCGATCCAACCCATAGGCAACATTACTGCTATAATCAGCAATTGAAAACCTAATCCGTATAAAGAAAGTAAACTCATAAACCAATTAGGAAAGGTTTTTACTTTATAAGCTTCCGGATCTAAAGCGTGAATTATTTTGTCAAACTTTCCATAAACGATTTGATAAATTTTGAACAAAATATTGACCGTTTTCTGCGTTTCTCCCGGTAAAGCTTTGGGTGTTTTGTATTCAAATATTTTACTGGTACTATCGCTACCAACAGATTTATTTCTTAAAATCACATAATAGTAATTATACAAAGTACCTTGTAATTGAAGACCGATAAAAGCCAAGATTGTAAACCAAATGGTAGTTTCAGAAACATAGCAAATCGCCATTAAAAACATAAAGTTTAAGACAATATCAAACACACTGTCCAAATATCTTCCTGAATAAGAAGGAGTGTTTTTTAATCTGGCCAATTCTCCATCTGCTGCATCAATACCCGATTTTAGAAGGATGAAAAAGCCAGCGAGGAAATAATGATGTTCCAAAATGCAATAAAAGGCAATCAGTCCGGAAAGACCAAAAAGTAAAGTAACATGTATAGGTGTAAAGCGGGAATCTTTTAATTGATTAGCGAAAAATCTCCCGAAAGATCTTCCATAATCAGACAAATCTAAAAATTTATCTTGAGCGGCAAGTTTAGACATTTAAGTTAGTAAACAAGAATTACGACAATATAGTCTGGGCAAGCGTATTATTTTGATAGGCGATGTAAGGTGTAAGTCATTGCCGTCAATAAAAAGAAAGCTACCACTTGATGCATCAATCCTAGCCAAAGCGGAACGGCGTATAGCAAAGTGAAAACTCCTAAAGCAAATTGGATAAAAACCAATAAAACCAGTGCATTCAATCCGTTTTGTTGTTGGGCTGAGAGTGCATATTTTTTGCTTTTGAGATATAAGAATAAAATCAAGCCAACCACTATATAAGCCATAGTTCTGTGTACGAATTGCACGCCACTTTTGCCTTCAGTTAAACGTAGTAACCAACTGTCTTTCTCCAAAGCAATACTGTCATGGAAAAACTGGCCATCACTCATCAGTGGCCAATGGTTGTGAACTAATCCGGCGTTTAATCCGGCAACGAAACCACCATAAATGATTTGAGCGATTAAGAAAAACATTGTTATTCTGGCTAACTTTTTCAAATCAACCAAAACAAATTTCTTATCAGGATAAATTAAATCCAAAGCTACCCAAAGTGTATAAGCAAAAGTAACAAAAGCAAACGTTAAGTGTAAAGCCAAGCGAAAATGACTCACATCAGGATTGTCTACCAAACCGCTTTTTACCATAAACCAACCAAAGAAACCTTGTAAAGCGCCCATTCCGAGTAGGATAAAGCATTTCTTCAAAGTAGCGCTGTCGATTCTTTTTTTGATTAAAAAATATACAAACGGAATGATAAAAACTAAGCCGATTATTCGACCGATAAAACGATGAAACCATTCCCAGAAGTAAATGAATTTGTAATCATCCAACTGAAAATCATTATGAATATTGATTTTTTGATATTCCGGAAATTGTTTATAAGCGTCAAAAGCTTCTTGCCATTTTTGGTCACTCATCGGTGGAAAAGTATCGGTTACCAAATGCCAATCGGTCATCGATAAACCCGAGTTCGTCAAACGGGTAATTCCGCCAACCACGACCATAATAAACACTAAAACACAACCGGAAAGTAGCCAATAAATGACTGATTTGTCTTTTTTCATATTTTGAGTAGCTGAGTTATTGAGTGGCTCAGTAACTGAGTTGCAAATTTATATTGCTTTTGTCTTTTTCGACTAAAAACAAATTATAATAATTTATTAATTTTTTTGAGAAAATGGTCTGACTTAGCCACTTAGTAACTTAGCTACTCAGTAACTTTCTTCAACCCCATTTTTTCCGCTTTCGCCAAAACAAAATCATATGCGGCTTGATATTCATTCGGAATTTCTCCTTCCAGAATAGCTTCTTTTACCGCTTCTTTTAATACACCAATTTCTCTTGAAGGTTGTAAGTTGAACAGAACCATGATTTCTTCACCACTAATGGGCGGTTGAAATTGACGCACATGATCGCGTTCTTCGACTTCAATAATTTTTCGACGAACGATATCGAAATTGTTGTGGTATTTTTTGAATTTCGTTGGATTCTTAGTTGTGATATCCGCTTCGCAAAGTGTCATCAAATTGTCCACATCTTCTCCGGCATCAAACACCAAACGACGTACAGCCGAATCGGTTACTATATCTTCTGATAATACAATTGGTCGCGAACTCATCATCACCATTTTTTGGACAAATTTCATCTTTTGGTTCAATGGCATGTGCAATCTTTCAAAGATTTTTTTGACCATTTTTCCGCCTAAAAATTCGTGTCCGTGAAATGTCCAGCCTTGTTTTTTGTTGAAACGTTTGGTTGGTGCTTTGCCAATGTCGTGTAACAAAGCTGCCCAACGCAACCAAACATCATCGGTATTCGGGCAAATATTGTCAACGACTTCCAAAGTATGATAGAAGTTATTTTTGTGCGTATGGCCTTCGATTTCTTCTACGTTGTTGAGCGCGGTCAATTCGGGTAAAATGATTTCGAGTAAGCCGGTTTTGTATAAATGTAAAAAACCAATCGACGGTTTGGGTGTTTCCAGAATTTTGTTCAATTCGTCCACAATTCTTTCACCGGAAATGATTTTGATTCGGTCTTTATTATCGGTTATCGCTTGCAAAGATTTTTCTTCAATCGTAAAGTTTAATTGCGTCGCAAAACGAATGGCACGCATCATTCGCAACGGATCATCGGAATACGTAATATCCGGATTTAAAGGCGTTTTGATGAGTTTGTTTTCCAAATCAGTTAAACCATTAAATGGATCAACTAATTCACCATAATTATTTAGATTCAAAGAAAAAGCCAAGGCGTTGATGGTAAAATCACGACGGTTTTGATCGTCTTCTAAAGTGCCGTTTTCCACCAAAGGATTTCGACTGTCATGCGTGTAACTTTCTTTTCTGGCGCCAACAAATTCGATATCAATTTCTTTGTAACGCAACATCGCTGTGCCGTAGTTTTTGAAAACTTGAACTTTAGGTTTGTTCGGTAATAATTGAGAAACTTTCATAGCCAAATCAATTCCGGAACCAACGGCAACCACATCAATGTCTTTTTTGAAATCGCGTTGTAGTAAAAAATCACGGACAAAGCCACCAATCACATAACTTTCAAGGTTAAGTTCTTGACTTGCTTGTGCTATAATTTTAAATATCGGATTGTCTAATGCTTTGGTATAATTCATTTATTCTATTTCGGTTTTGTCATTTCGACGAAGGAGAAATCACATAATAAAAATCACTGGATGAGATTTCTCCTTCGTCGAAATGACAAAATAGGCTTATTTCTTATTTTCGAATAATCGTCACCTGACTATCACTAGTTAACTTAATAATCGTCGATGGTTTATCGCAGATTTTTTCGTGGTGCAAATTTACTACATAGTCTACACCATTTATAATTTCGGGACTAATTTCTTTAAAAGATTTTGGTGTAAACATTCCGGAAATATTAGCCGAAGTGGAAACCAATGGTTTTTTCATGCGTTCCATCAATTTGAAGCAAAATGGTTCTTTAACGATTCGCACGCCAAGGGTTTTGTCTTCAGCGACGATATTTGGTGCTACATTTCGCGGATTATCAAGAATTAAGGTCGTTGGTTTTTCGGATAAATCCAAAATTTGCCAAGCGACTTCCGGAATGTCTTTAAAAACGTTGTACATCATTTTTTCGCCATTCATCAACACAATCATACTTTTGGTTTCTTCGCGTTGTTTTAAAGCGTAGATTTTTTTTATGGCTTCCACATTTGTAGCATCGCAACCAATTCCCCAAACAGTATCGGTTGGATAAAGGATGATGCCACCATTTTGGATGACTTCAAAGGCTTTGTGTACTTCTTCGTTGAGATTCATTTAACGGTTTTTTATATTGAAAATCTTGATGGATTCTATCATTCTGTCGATGCCCATTTTACGCCATTTAGGAACGCCTTTTTCAGCTATCATTTTCTCTACGGCTTCAATCATTCTAAGGGATGATTTGCCATCGTGATACGGATTGTAAGCGGCAATTACTTTGGCTCTTTGGTCTTTGAAATTATCAATGGTCAAATTTTCCTTGACTTTTTCTTTTAAATTAGTGTACTCTTTGGCATCGTCCCAAAGAATATTTTCTGCTTTTGATTTGTAGGTCAATACCGGTTTGTCTAACAAAATAAACTCATAAACCACCGAAGAAGTATCGCTAATCAGTAAGTCGCCAATGTAAATCAGCTTGCTGATATTTGGGTCTTTTGACATCACGATGTTGTCGTGTTTTGAAGCCAAATCTTCGTAGTCAGTCATGACTTCGGGTTTGGTCAAATCGTGAAATTTCACCACAATCAGATAGTCTTTATTTGTGGCTAATTTTTCAAACTCTTCAATCAAAAATGGCGCGCAATTCATGCTGACATTGTGGGTAGGAGCAAAGACTAATAACTTTTTGGCGTTGTGTTTTTGAAGCAATTCAGTTTTCTCAGCTAAATAACTTGTTTTGTTTTTTTCGTAGACATCGAGTTTGCACCAACCGGTTTCTATGACTTCAAAGTTTTTGTGTTTGGCTTTGATTTCGTTGAATCTTTCGGTGAAATACGGACCTTGAGTTAGATAAACATCAAAATAACCACGTACTTTAAAATGTGACGCTTTTTCTCCGGCCAAACCGTGAAAAACCTGTGCTTTATATCCGCGAATGTAAAACGGTGCATAATTTCCGGGTATGAAAAGACAGTCGCTTTTGAACTTTCTCAAGTCCGACATACTGCTAATATGCGGTTCGTTTTTGAAAGGAAACTTAGGTGCTAAAGCTTTGGTCGTGAACCAAACATAGTCGTATTGCTTTGCTTTCAACACATCGGCTATCGGTTCTAAAATTCCAAAAGCATACGCATGTTCACAAAATAGCACTGTTCTCATTACTTTTTCAATAATTGATTAGCATTCGCCAAATCTTCTTTGAAATCCACTTCGATACAATCGTATTTAGAAATGTCAATCGGTTTGATTTTCAAGTTGTCCAATTGGATGGCCAATTCTAAACCTCTTTCGAAGTAATCATTGTCATCAACTTCTTCCAAACGGGTTACGAAATGCTGCAAATCATTGGAACCAATAAAATTAATACCAACCGCTTCGCCCAAACCGTTTTTTACCACTTTAGACAATTCGTCGATATAGCCATCGGTTAAGGTATATTTTACTTCTTCGTCGGAAACTCGGGAAGTATTTACCGCTACGAAAGAATTATTTGCTTTGATATCCGGCATCAATTCGGATAGCAATTTGGCATCAAAAACCACATCGCCATTGAACCAAAGTACCGGTTCGTTTTTGAATTTTTTCAGGACTTTTAGCAAACTTTTAGACGTATTGGTACAATCAAACAACGGATTATACACATAAGCCACTTCGTCAAATCGCTCCATAATCAGTTCTTTTTTAAAACCAACCACGATGAAAATGTCATTGATGTCGAAGTATTGTGTGATATTTTCGATTTGTTTTTCCATGATACTTTTACCGTCATCAAGTGTCGTTAAAGGTTTCGGGAATGGATTTCCAAGTCTAGAGCCTATTCCGGCAGCGAGAATTACAATTTTCATATTGCTATTTGATTTTATAAAGTCCTAATTTCTTTTTAACGAGTTTTAAATAAAAGCCAAAATTAACATAAAGTTGGTTCTTAAAACTTAAATACAACCATTTTGATTGTGGAATTATTTTGGATGCAATTTCGGCATTCTTTTCGGGTGAAAGGATAAAATCCTGACTCACTTTGGCCCAACTCACATTACCATAACCGTCAAATTCATTGACTTTGTTTTTCTCATGAATGTTCGACATCCAAAGTCTTTGATCTGAAAGGTGAATGATGTTTTTTTCTTTTTTCCACATATTGTGGTCGTAAAACCAAACGGTTTTGGCATTGGCGCTTTTCTCTATCAAACTCATAAACGGATTGAACAAATGCTCTTTTTTGCCAATCATCAAAGGCGATAAATTCAAAGTATAGCCTAAAGTCACATCGATGGCCAAATGTTCTTGTTGGTCAAATTTCGACTGAATGACATCAATAAAGTTCTTGTTGATGCTATCGTCATTATCGATTCTGGAGGTGATTAAATATTCGGTTTTGACGTTAGTCGATATATAATTTCTAATCGTTTCGACCAACATCGGCATACCATCGATATAATAGGCTTCAATAAAGGAATGCGGTTGGATTAATTGGGCAATGAGGTTTTTATGTTTTTCGGAAGTATCAGTGTCGAAATAAAGCAACCACTTGAAATTTTTATTTGTCTGCGAAGCTACTGATGGTAAGCAAAAATTCGCAAACAACTCAATTCTTTCATCCATCCATTGATCATTCAGAAGCAATTCGTTGTTCTTAGTGAACTTCCAGTTGGGGTTTTTTAAATTGAATCTGGTAATGAGGTAATGCTCAAAAATCATATTTTTTTTCCAAAAATAATCAATTTGTTTGAGTCTAAAAGCCAATTGGTTACTTTTACCAAGAAAATTGCTTTAAAAAATATCCCAAAAAATAAATGGTGGTTGCCCAAAAAAGTGTAATTTCCATTTTTATATTTAGATGAAATTATCAGTTATTATTACGACTTACAACTCGGAAGAATGGTTGCGCAAAGTACTTTTGGGCTTTACCGTTCAAACCGAAAAAGACTTCGAAGTAGTAATTGCTGATGATGGTTCGACTTCTAAAACGGCTGACATTATTGCGTCTTTTCAAGGTCAATTTCAATACCCAATTGTACACGTTTGGCACGAAGATAAAGGCTTTAGAAAGTCTAGGATTTTAAATAAAGCGATACTCAAATCCAACTCCAATTATTTGCTTTTTACTGATGGCGATTGTATTCCACGCCAGGATTATGTAGCGGTTCATGTCAAGCAAAAACAGGAAGGTTATTTTCTTTCCGGCGGATATTTTAAGTTGCCGATGAGCATTTCTAAAGCGATTTCGGATGAAGATATTGTAAGCCAAAAATGTTTTAAAATTTCTTGGCTGCTCCAACAAGGTTTGAAAGCCAATTTTAAAGTTTCCAAACTTACACACAATAGATTTATTGCCGCGTTTATGAATTGGTTGACACCAACAAAACGCTCTTGGAACGGACACAATTCTTCGGGTTTTAAGCAAGACATATTAGATGTCAACGGTTTCAACGAAGAAATGGATTATGGCGGCATGGATAGGGAATTGGGCGAACGCATGTTCAACAACGGAATGTTGTCAAAACAGATTCGCTACAGTGCTATTTGTCTGCATTTAGACCACGCTAGAGGTTATGCCAATGAAGAAAAAATCAGGCACAATATGGAAATCCGACGTTATAACAAAAAACACCACGTAATCCGAATCGAGAATGGGATTGATAAATTGAAAATATAATTACCTTTGCAATATAATTTCCAACTATGAAAATATCAGTTATCGTTAGTACTTACAATGCCGAAGAATGGTTAGAAAAAGTATTGATTGGCTACAGCGTTCAGACTTACAAAGATTTTGAATTGATTATTGCCGACGATGGATCAAGACCTTCAACCAAGGAATTGATTGATAGTTATGCTAAAAATTATCCGGTTCCGGTGCGTCATTTGTGGCACGAGGATTTAGGATATCGCCGTCAGGAAATCTTGAACGTAGCGATAATGGAAGCTTCGCATGAGTACATTTTGATGACCGATGGCGATTGTATTCCGAGAAAAGATTTTGTTGAAATTCACGCAAAATATGCCAAAAAAGGAACGTTTCTTTCCGGTGGATATTGTAAATTATCAATGAAATTGAGTTCGGAAATTTCTAAAGACGATATACTTTCCGGAAGATGTTTTAACTTGAAATGGCTTAAAAGCATTGATAAGTTGAACCTTTCTAATAAATTAAAAATCGGTGCCACTGATTTATCAGCCAATATTTTAGATTTCTTTTCGCCAACCAATGCTTCATTTAACAACTGCAATTCCTCGGGATTCAGAGAAGACATGATTGCGATTAACGGTTATGATGAGCGAATGAAATACGGTGGTCCGGATAGAGAATTTGGTGAGCGTTTGGAAAATAATGGCATCAAAGGAAAACAAATTCGCCATAAAGCCATAGTTTTACATTTAGATCATCCAAGAGGTTACAAAACGCCCGAATCTTTGGCAGCCAACTTGGCAATTCGAAAAGAAGTAAAAGACCAAAAAATAGTTTGGACACCTTTTGGCATTAAAAAGGATAAAGCATAGTTCATGAGGATATTAGTCACCGGAGCAGCAGGTTTTATTGCGTCACATCTTTGTGAAAAACTACATGATTTAGGTCATGAAGTGGTTGGTTTGGATAATTTTAATGATTATTACAGTCCGGCACTAAAACGTTTAAACGCATCCGATTTGAAAGCTAAAGGAATTCAAGTTTTCGAAATTGATTTGAATGACAATCTGCAGCCGGTTTTTTCAATACCTTATGATTATATCTATCATTTAGCAGCACAACCCGGAATTTCTGCTGAAACGCCTTTGAGTGATTATGTGACCAATAATATTTTTGCCACTCAAAATTTACTCGAAGCCGTTTTACAATACAATCCGAATCTAAAATCCTTTATCAATATTGCAACGTCTTCCGTGTACGGATTGGTGGCGAATGTGGATGAAAACGTCCCGGCAAAACCGATTTCCTTTTATGGAAGTACGAAGTTGGCAGCGGAACAATTGGTGTTGGGATTGCAGCGTTTGGGAAAATTAAATGCTTGTTCCATTCGATTGTATTCTGTTTACGGACCAAGAGAGCGTCCGGAAAAATTGTATACCAAACTGATTGAAAACCTATATACCGACAAGCCTTTTCCACTTTTTGAAGGCAGCGTGAAGCATGAAAGAAGTTTTACTTTTGTGGGCGATATTGTTGATGGTTTATCCGCTATCATTGGCAAAGAAGCTATTGTCAACGGCGAAATCATCAATTTAGGAACAGACGAAGTACACACGACACAAGAAGGTATCAATTTGGTTGAAGAAATCATGAATAAAACCTTAATTATCGACCACAAGCCAGCGCGTAAAGGCGATCAGGAAAGAACTTCTGCGGTGATTGATAAAGCCCGAAAACTATTGGGTTACGAACCTAAAGTCACCTTCAAAAAAGGTTTAGAACAACAAGTACAATGGTATTTGGATAAGTTTACTTCGTAATTCGAAGGACAAACTGTTTCAACTTTTCTGCAAACAATTCCGGTTTTAATTTTTCATACCATTCAAAGGCTAATGCTTTGTAGTTTTTGGCGTGCTTTTGATACAATTCCGGCTCATAATCACTCAAGTGAACGATGTCGTAGAAACCGGTTTCTTCTTTGATATTCCATGAAGTTCGGTTAATCCAAGGTGCGTAAATCGTAAAGGTTGGAATATTTAAAGCTTTCGCCATATTGGTTGCGCCGCCTTCGTTTCCTATTAAGGCATCGCATTGTGATTGAAGTGCGATAAAATCTCTTAAGCTTTTAGCATAAAAATCTAAGTTGATTTTAGCTTGCGTTGTAGGCAAACATAAATCATAAATCGTTTTTACTTCTTCGAACTGATTCGGCATATAATTGAACAGCATTTGAACGTCTTTGGTATTCGCAATGATGTCCAAGGTTTCCGCCATGTATTTTGGAGGCAAACTTTTATTCTTTCCGCTACCTAAAATACCAATCATAAAAATCGGTTTGGAAGTGTCGCAGTTTTCTTGGATAGAAGCTTTGGCTTTTTCAATTTCCTCAGGTCGCAAGTGAATCTGCGGATAAATCATTTCGACTTCTTTGTCCAAAGCGGTTTTCGAAAGCAGTAAACGATAAGCATTGGCCGTCGCATTGCAATCGGCATCAGGAACTACGGTTTTAGTGTAGAAAAAAGTAGTGTACCATTTGTAATGCCCGACAATCATTTTAGCACCCGAAAAATACGCTGGCAAAATGCTATCCCATTTGCAATAAGCATCGATGACAATATCGTAATGGTCTTTTTTTAATTCCTTTCCGAATTGGTATAGATTTTTGAAACCTTTGTGTTCTTCGGGTTCAAAGAAAATTACCTTGTCAATAAATGGATTGTTATCGACTACGGCAAAAGTATTTTTCTGAATCAGATAATGTACTTCGGCTTCGGGACGATTTCTTTTGATGGTTTCACAAATGACAGTACTGGCCAAAACATCGCCAATCATTTTGATTTGAATTACCAGTACTTTCATCTGTCTGTATTAAAGATTAAACTGCAACATCGTATTCTCTCAAAGCATTGTTCAGAGACGTTTTCAAATCGGTTGAAGGTTTACGGGTTCCAATGATTAAAGCACAAGGTACTTGGTAATCGCCTGCAGCGAAAGATTTGGTATAACTTCCCGGAATCACTACCGATCGTGCCGGAACAAATCCTTTGTATTCTATTGGTTCGCTTCCGGTTACGTCGATGATTTTGGTGGATGCGGTTAGACAAACATTGGCACCAAGCACCGCTTCTTTCCCAACGTGAACGCCTTCCACAACAATACATCTTGAACCTATAAAAGCACCATCTTCAATGATAACCGGAGCGGCTTGCAATGGTTCTAAAACGCCACCGATTCCAACACCGCCGGAAAGGTGAACGTCTTTCCCGATTTGGGCACAACTACCAACAGTTGCCCAAGTATCTACCATCGTTCCTTCATCAACATAAGCCCCAATATTTACATAACTTGGCATCAAGATTACACCTTTTGAAATATAAGCACCATAACGGGCCGTTGCCGGTGGTACTACGCGGATTCCTTTTTCGGCATAATCAGTTTTTAATAACATTTTGTCGTGGTATTCAAAAATTCCGGCTTCCCAAGTTTCCATTTTTTGGATTGGAAAATACATCACTACAGCTTTTTTTACCCATTCGTTTACTTGCCAAGAACTTGTACTGAGCGAAGACGAAGTATCGGCTGTTGGTTCCGCAACACGCAAAGTTCCGGCGTCAAGTAATGCAATAACTTCTCTGATGGCTGTAGTAGTCGTTTCTTCTTGTAATAAAGCGCGGTTGTCCCAAGCTTTTTCAATGATATTTTGTAGTGTTGTCATGTTTTTATTTATTTTACTTTGTACAGTTTGTCTCGTCTTCAGAACGAGACTCGAATGAGCAAAGATAGTTTCAATTTTAGAAAGTAACAAAGCATTTATTTCTTTGGCTACTGTATCAAAAAAATGTTAAATTCCTACTAGTAGTTGGTAGAATAAGTAAGTTTGTCTCGACCAATTTAACATGATGAATCTGTAAGCTTATGAAAGCAAGACTTTTACTTTTTACCTTATTGTTAAGCTTTTTTATAAGCTGTAAAAAACAGACAACAGATAGCAACATTGCTACAAAAGATTCTATAGCCAAAGTAGATTCTTTGGATAATGTAGAAGCACATAATGCCAAAAATTCATTGGATTACATCGGAACCTATAAAGGAATTTTGCCTTGTGCTGACTGTGAAGGTTTGGAAACGATTATTTGTATCAATGAAAACAATACTTATAATATCAAAACCAAATACCAAGGAAAAGGAGATAAGATATTTGAACAAAAAGGGAATTTCTCTTGGAACCAAGCCGGCAATACACTTATTTTAGAGAATGTTGAAAATGGTCCCAATCAATATTTTGTAGGTGAAAATACTTTGACTCAATTGGATCTGTCGGGTAAAAAAATCAGTGGCGATTTGGCACCTGCCTACATTTTAGCCAAACAGCCAGACAATAACACAGCTATTGAAACAACCCAAGAAAATAAATCAACCGTAGATTTGAATAATAGAATAGAATCACAAACCGTGATCAAGAAAGTAAATCCTGCTATAGGCAAAGCTACTTTAGCAGAAACCAAATGGAAACTAATCACCTTAAACGGAAAAGTGGTGGACCAAAAAGGGAAGAAGGACTACTTTCTTAAGTTGAATTCTAAAGACGGAAGATTTTCAGCTTATGCCGGTTGTAATACAATGATGGGAAGTTATGTGATGCCGTCAGCTTTTGGTTTGTCTTTTTCTAATGTTGCTATGACCAGAATGGCTTGTCCGAATATGGATTTAGAAAATCGTTTTTCAAAAGTGCTCGAAGAAACAGACCGATACACCATTAAAGACAATATTCTAAAGTTGTACAAAGGGAAAGCGACAATTTTGGCTACCTTTGAGCCCACAAAATAACAAAAGAATGCCAAGAATTCTAGCCATCGATTATGGAATGAAACGCACAGGAATAGCGGTGACCGACGAGTTGCAAATTATTGCGTCGGGTTTGACTACGATTCCTTCTGAAACGGCAATTGTGTTTCTAAAAGATTATTTTTCCAAAGAAAATGTGGCTAAAGTCTTGATTGGCGAACCCAAACAAATGAACGGGCAGCCTTCGGAAAGTACTCCAATGATTGAAAAGTTTGTAACTAATTTTACTTCGGCTTTCCCAGAAATGAAAATAGAAAGAGTAGACGAGCGATTTACTTCCAAAATGGCATTCCAAACCATGATTGACAGTGGCTTGTCAAAGAAACAAAGACAAAATAAAGGTTTGGTGGATGAAATCGCCGCAACGATTTTGCTTCAGGATTATTTGACAAGAAAAATGATTTAAATTCCTTATTTTTGCAAAAAAAAATTCAGAAATGATTATTCCTATTTACGGATATGGCGAACCAGTTTTAAGAAAAGTCGGCGAAGAAATCACGCCCGATTATCCAAATCTTAAAGAAATTATCGCCAATATGTATGATACCATGTACAATGCATATGGTGTTGGTTTGGCTGCGCCACAGGTTGGTATGGCCATTCGATTATTTGTAATTGATACCGAACCATTTAGCGACAGCGATGATTTATCTAAAGAAGAACAAGTGCAGTTAAAAAACTTCAAACAAACTTTTATCAATGCTAAAATGTTGAAAGAAGAAGGCGAAGAATGGGGTTTTAACGAAGGTTGTTTGAGTATTCCTGATGTTCGCGAAGATGTTTACCGCAACGAAAGAATCACGATTGAATATTGTGATGAAAATTTCAACAAAAAAACAGAAGTCTTTGACGGATTGATCGCTCGTGTGATCCAACACGAATACGACCACATTGAAGGTGTATTGTTTACGGATAAAATTTCGACTTTGAAAAAAACATTGATTAAGAAGAAATTGCAAAATATCATGGATGGCAAAGCTTTTCCTGATTACCGAATGAAATTTGCCAACAAAAAAGGAAGATAGTTTCTTCAAATTCCAAAAAAAGAAAAACCAAACGGCATTATTAAATTTAACTTAAAATGGATTTTGCTTTTTGAACTTTGGGATTTTTATTATTTATATTTGTGCCCTAATTAAAATTATACAATGAACGTAGAGAAAATATTAGCTATTGCCGGAAAACCGGGTTTATTCGAATTGAAATTGCAAACTCGTTCCGGGTTTTTAGCAGAATCGTTATTAGACGGAAAGAAAATCACTGTTGGAATGAGAAGTAATGTAAGTTTGCTTTCTGAAATTTCGATGTATACTTATAGCGAAGAAAAACCTTTAGCTGATATCATGAGAGCGATTGCCATCAAAGAAAATGAAGGTCCGGCAATTTCTCACAAAGAAGACAACAATAAACTAATTGCCTATTTCAAAGAAATTCTTCCTGATTATGATGAAGAAAGAGTTTACGCTTCGGATATTAAAAAAGTATTGAACTGGTATAATATTCTTCAAGGAAAAGGTTTGGTTTCTAAAGAAGAACCAAAAGTTGAGAACGCTGAAGCTATTAAAGAAGAAGTAGTGGAAGAAGTAACTCGAGGCAAAGCCGAATTGAGCGAAGCTAAAGTTAAAAAAGCACCCAAAAAAGCAACTAAGAAAGAAGAATAGTTAATTACTTCTTTATAAATACAAATCCTATTGTTGAATTTCAATGATAGGATTTTTTATTTTTACAGTATAGGCAATAGGCAAAAAATCCTTAAACAACAACCTGAAATAAAAGCAAAATGAGCACTCGTCAACAACAACTGGAAGCTTTCGGTCGATTATTGGATATTATGGATGATTTGCGGGAAAAGTGCCCGTGGGACAAAAAGCAAACGCTCGAAAGTTTGCGTCATCTAACCATTGAAGAAACCTATGAATTGGGCGATGCCATTTTGGATAATGATTTGCAAGAAATCAAAAAAGAGTTGGGCGACTTGTTGTTGCACATTGTTTTTTATGCTAAAATCGGAAGCGAAACCAACGATTTCGATATAGCCGATGTAGCGAACAGCATTTGTGACAAATTAATCGATAGACATCCGCATATTTATGGCGATGTGATTGTGGCCGATGAAGAAGAAGTGAAACAAAACTGGGAAAAACTCAAACTCAAAGAAGGCAAAAAATCCGTACTTGAAGGTGTTCCGAAAAGTTTACCGGCCTTAGTAAAAGCAAGCCGAATTCAAGATAAAGTCAAAGGCGTTGGTTTCGATTGGGAAGAGCCACATCAGGTTTGGGATAAAGTTCAAGAAGAGTTAAATGAACTTCAGGTTGAAGTAAAAGCCGGCAATCAAGACAAAATGGAAGCCGAATTTGGTGACGTTTTATTTTCAATGATCAATTACGCCAGATTCCTAAAAGTCAATCCCGAAGACGCTTTGGAACGTACGAATAAAAAATTCATGAAGCGATTCATGTACCTCGAAAGCAAAGCAGGTGAATTAGGAAAACCTCTAATGGATATGACTTTGGCAGAAATGGATATTTTTTGGGAAGAGGCGAAGAAGTTGTAAAACGTTTTTTTTGACTTATCCCTTATCCCTTTTCCCTTTCATCTATTTCACTATATTTGACTCGAGACGCAGCCGACAGTTTGGAGCGCAGCGAAAAAATAAATTAACCAACCAAACAAAACCAACTTTATGTCTGAACAAAAACACGAATTAAAACGTTCCCTTGGGCTAATTGACGCCACCAGTATAGTTGCCGGTTCCATGATAGGTTCCGGTATTTTTGTAGTAACCGTTTACATGGCGCGCGATTTAGGTTCGGCCGCTTGGATATTGGTTACGTGGTTAATCACCGGTTTGTTAACGATGTCAGCCGCTTTAAGCTATGGCGAATTAGCAGGAATGATGCCAACCGCTGGCGGTCAATTTGTTTATATCCAAAGAGCTTACGGAAGACTGGCTTCTTTTCTTTATGGCTGGACAGTTTTTACAGTAATTCAAACCGGAGTTATTGCTGCAGTGGCTGTGACTTTTGCCAATTATACTGCGGTTTTCTTTCCGATTTTACAGGACGAAATCTTCCGAATAGGTGATTCTTTTGTGTTTAAAAACAGTCAAGTTCTAGCAATGTTAAGTGTTGTTTTATTAACTTATATCAACACTAAAGGCGTTAAAAACGGAAAGGTAATTCAGTTGGTTTTTACTTCTGCCAAATTAATTGCACTCTTCGCCTTAATAGGTTTTGGGTTGTACATAGGTTTTAGTACCGATACTTTTTCCAACAATTTTAATAACACTTGGGAAGCCAGCAAAACGGTTTTTGATGAAACCACAAAGACTGTTACTGTTACCAAATTGACCGGAATTGCCATTGTTGGAGCTATTGGTGCAACGATTATCAACTCTTTATTTTCAAGTGATGCTTGGAATAATGTAACGTTTATTGCCGGTGAAATTAAAGACCCAAAGAAAAACATACCAAGGAGTTTGTTTCTAGGAACTTTGATTGTAACCATCATTTATATTTTGGCCAATATTGCCTATTTGGCTTTATTGCCTTTAACCGGAAATCCTGACGGCTCAGTGGTTGAAAACGGAATCATGTTTGCTGCGCAAGATAGAGTAGGTGCGGCGGCTGCCAATATGATTATGGGGAATATTGGTGTTTTTGTCATGGCCGCTTTGATTATGGTTTCGACTTTTGGCTGTAACAGCGGTTTGGTTTTATCAGGTGGCAGATTGTTTTATGCTATGGCGAAAGACAATTTGTTCTTTAAAAAAGCAGGCGAATTGAATAAACACGATGTGCCGGAAAGAGCGCTTTGGTTCCAATGTCTTTGGGCTTGTATTCTTTGTATATCCGGAAGATATGGCGACTTATTGACGTATGCGACTTTTGCCTCGTTGCTGTTTTACATCTTAACCATTTATGGTATTTTCATTTTGAGAAAGAAAGAACCTAACGCCGAAAGGCCATACAAAGCTTTTGGTTATCCAATCATTCCGGCTCTGTATATTATTATAACAGCAGCGATTTGTGTTGCTTTATTGATTTATGATACCGTAAATACCGGATTAGGTTTGGTCATAGTGGCTTTAGGAATACCGGTCTATTATTTGTTTATGAATAAAAAAGTATAAAAAAAGAGTCCCGAATTTCGGGACTCTTTTTTATAATAACAATTGAAAATTATTTGGCTGGAGCAGCTTCTAACATTTCAATTTCAAAAATAATGTTAGAGTTAGGCGGAATAACATTTCCTGCACCTCTTTCTCCATAACCTAATTTTGATGGAATAAAGGCTATAATTTTATCGCCGAAATTCATCATGTTTAAGGCTTCTATAAAACCGGGGATTAAACCCTCTTTTTTACCATATTGAAAAGGAAAAGGTTGGTAACCATTTTGTTTGGCTCTGTTTTCGTCGAATTTGCCAAATTCTTTGTTAACATTTTCATAGCTACTGTCAAATAAAGATCCATCTTCTAAATAACCGGCATAGTGAATAAATACATTGGTTCCCTCAGCTGGTTTTTTTCCGGTTGCATTTGGGATGATTTTATACTTTAACCCTGAAGTTGTTTCAGTCGCAGTCGCTTTTACATCATTTAAATATTTGGCTTTTGCGGCTAAAACAGATCCGTATTTGGCTTTGTATTCAGCTTTTCTTTGTTCTTCTGCTTCTTGTTGTTTTCTTTTATTTTCTGCTGCAAGAGCTTTTTCTTTTGCTTCATCACCGGCTTTGTTAGCCATATAATCAGCGAAAATTTTTGTTGCATCAAATTTTTTGGCCTCAGCACCTTTTCGTGTAATGGTTACTTTCTTAATCATGTCATCTTGCTTGATGGCGTTTACTACATCCTGACCTTGGATAACATAACCGAATACGGTGTGCTTACCGTCTAACCAAGGAGTTTCTTTGTGCGTGATAAAGAATTGGGAGCCATTGGTTTTTGGTCCGGAATTGGCCATAGACAATACACCAGGACGGTTGTGTTTTAAGTCAGCAACGATTTCGTCTTTAAAAGCATAACCAGGTCCGCCTGATCCGTTTCCTGCAGGATCTCCACCTTGGATCATAAAATCGTTTATTACTCTATGGAATTTCAATCCGTCGTAAAAAGGTTTACCCTTATACTTTTCATCTGCGATAAAAGTATTGGTTCCTTCTACCAATGAAATGAAATTGGCTACAGTAATAGGTGTTTTTTGAAATTCTAATTGCAAAAGAATTTTTCCTTTATCTGTTTCGATTTCAGCAAAAATGCCGTCTGTAGCATTGTTTGTTGCAGGCTTTTTTGCCTGAACTACCGGTGTTGCTTTAGTAGCTACCGGTTTTTTTTTGGTTTGTGCAAAACCACTTGTCAATCCAATAACAAGTAAGCAAAGAATACTGAATTTTATTTTCATGTTTAAATTTATTTTGTTGGTATTTATTTTTCTAAAAGTTCTATTTCAAAAATGATATTGGCATTGGGAGGAATTACTTTTCCGGCTCCTTGTTCTCCATATCCTAAACTAGGCGGAATGAAAAGTACTGCTTTTTCACCCACTTTTAATTTTTCTATTCCTTCAACAAATCCCGGAATTAATTGATTTTGACCACCTATGATAAACTGTATTTTTGAATACCCATTTTCTAAAGCTCTTTGCTCATCATACTTTCCGAATTGTTTAGCAACATCTGTATCGCTGGTGTCAAAAAGCGTTCCATCTTCTAAGAAACCGGAGTAATTGATTGTTACAGTCGTTCCTGGTTTTGGGCTTTCTGACGAAGAAGTTTGTACGATTTTATATTCCAAGCCTGAAGGCGATTTTGTAGCTGACTTTTTTAACTCTTTAAAGTAGGTTGCTTTTTGGTCTTTTGTAGATTCTTGTTTTTTGAAAAAATCAGAGAATACTTTTACTGCGTCAAACTTCTTTACATCTTCTCCTTTTCGGATAATGTTCACCTCAATCATTTCGTCGTTTATAGCAATTGAGTTTACAACATCCATGCCTTCAACGATGTGACCGAATATGCTGTAATTACCGTCGAGATCAGGCTTTGGTTTTTGGGTGATGTAGAATTGACAGCCATTGGTGTCAGGACCGGAATTAGCCATGGCCAAAATACCTGCTTTGTCATGTTTTAAATCACTGATTTCATTTTTAAAGATATAACCCGGATCGCCTGAGCCATTTCCGTAAGGATCGCCGCCTTGAATTACAAATCCTTTTTCAACACGGTGAAAAACAGTTCCGTTGTAAAATGGTTTCCCTTTTAAATCTTCCATTACGTATGGATTATTTCCTTCTGCTAAAGTCACAAAGTTGGCGACAGTAATAGGTGCTTTTTTATAGTCTAGTGCTAAAATAATGGTTCCCTTTTGGGTGATAATTTCGGCATATAAACCGTCTTTCAAATTTTTGTATTCGTTTTTACAAGCGCTTACCATTAAAGAGAAAGCCAATACAAAAAGACAAATTGATTTGTTCATTTGGATGTAATTAATTTTCGGTTTTTAATTTAGTTTCTGGTTTAAAATCGTGCAAAGTTACGGTGCAAATCAAAGGTTCGTTGGAACCAATTCGTTTGTTGTCGCCATGATAGCCATAAGCCATATGTGATGGGAAAAGGAAAGTAACTTTTTCATTTTTACGCATTAACTTGATGCCGTGGCGTAATCCCATCATGATATTTTGTTTGTCAACGACATAAGTTTGTGGTCTTAATTCTACTTCAGAATAAACGACATTGCCTTTTAAATCTTTGATTTCGTAGTCAAAATTGGCTACATCTCCTTTTTTGGGATGAAGTGTATCGGTTTCATTTTTGGTTTCATAATGGTACCAATAGCCTTTTTTGGAAGCGAAGTATTTTATCTTCGGATTGCTTTTGATGATTGAATCAATTTTGGCTTCTTCTCCGGCAATCATTTTCTTATTGCGCTCGATGGATTCTTTCATAAAAGTACCTGATGAACGTGAAATCGGCATACGAGCTTGTTGTTGTTTACAACTGATCACTGCTGCAAAAACTATTAGTAAAACGGCAATTTGGGTTATCTTTTTCATATACTAAATAGTTATTTTCGAAATTAAATTTTCAAATTTTTTGATGGTTTCTTTCATACTCTCGTATGATTTTCCGCCGGCTGCATTAATGTGTCCACCACCATTGAAATTGTCTCTGGCAAACTGATTCACATCAAAATCACCTTGCGAACGGAACGATATTTTGATAATATTCTCATCTCGGTGTTCAATAAAAATAGCCGCAAAATGTATGCCTCTAATGGTCAAACCATAATTCACTACGCCTTCCGTATCGCCTTTTTCATAATGAAATTCGTCCAGCTCCTTTTGCGAAAGCGTTATGTAAGACGTTTTAAACTTCGGGAACACTTTCATGTTTTGCAATGCTCTTCCCAATAATTGCAAACGATTGTACGAATTATTGTCAAAAAGTTGGTTGTGAATTTCACTATTGTCAATCCCTAAATCAATCAAATCTGCAACAATTCTGTGCGTTGTTCCGGTGGTTGACGGAAAGCGAAACGAACCCGAATCAGTCGTAATTCCGGTGTAAATACAACTTGCAATCGTCTTGTCGATTAAATCTTTATGACCTAAAAAAGTAATAAAGTTATAAATCATTTCACAAGTCGAACCAAAAATTGTTTCCGAATAGGTGTAAGTCGCGTAGCTATCCGGCTTTTGATGGTGGTCAATCATAACCATTGGAACGCTCACTTTATTCAGCACTTGTTCCATTTCGCCTGTTCTGTGTAAGGCGTTGAAATCTAAGGTGAAAACTATTTCAGCTTCTTGAATAATTTTGGCACAATTCAACTTGTCATTTTCATAAATCAACACCGTTTCTGAACCTGGTAACCAAGCCAAGAAATTCGGAAAATCATTGGGTGCAATCACCACTGGTTGATGATTCAACTTCAACAAAAAATGATACAAAGCCAAGGTCGAACCCATGGCATCGCCATCAGGACTTCGATGTGGAATTATCGCAATTTTTTTCGGCGTAGCCAATAATTGTTGGATGGCAAAAATGTCTTCTTTTTTCATAGACGGCGAAGTTACATTTTTTTCAGGAAATGTAAATTATTTGGATACAAAAAGTCCGAACCAAACGGCAAAAAGACCGAGCAAAATGCTCAAACCGATATAGGCAAAAGCCAGCAGAGAATTGTTATTTTGGAACAAATTATAATTTTCCATGCCAAAAGTAGAAAAAGTCGTATAACCACCACAAAATCCGGTGACTAAGAACCATTTGAGATTGCTGTCGGTCAGCTGGTTTTTTGCTAAAATACCGATGAACAATCCAATTAAGAAGCAACCTATAACATTCGCTAAAAAGGTCGCTAACGGAAAGTGATTCGACCAAAATTTGGATAACAAAACCGTGGTTAAAAATCGTAAAACACTTCCAATAGCGCCACCTAAAGCTATGTATAAAATGGTTTTAAGCATATTAATTTATGAATTTGGATTTTTTCTAATTCGGATTGGTGTTTTTGTTCTTTCCTCTTCCGATTTCCGACTTCCGGCTTGGGAGGATTTTGGCAAACTCGCTTCTTCCGTTTTGCTCGAAGGTTCAATTAATTTATTCAATTGCTTGATTTCGTCATCGGTTAAATCTCGGTATCGACCCACATGAACATCTAAGGATATATTGATGATTCGTGTTCTTTTCAGTGCTGTAACTTCGTAATCCAAATACTCACACATTCTGCGAATTTGGCGGTTCAAACCTTGGGTTAAGATGATTCTAAATACGTATTTGCTAATTTGCTCGACTTTACATTTTCGGGTAACAGTGTCCAAAATCGGAATGCCGTTACTCATTCTTTCGATAAATCTGTCTGTAATTGGTCGGTCAACCGTTACTACATATTCCTTCTCGTGGTTGTTTCGTGCCCGCAAAATTTTGTTGACAATATCGCCGTCGTTGGTCATAAAAATCAAACCTTCACTGGCTTTATCCAAACGACCGATAGGGAAAATACGTTTCGGATAATTGATGTAATCCACAATATTGTCGCGTACATTTTGATTCGTAGTACACTCGATACCAACAGGTTTGTTAAAAGCCAAATAGACCGGTTTTTCTGTTTTTTCGCGAATGAGTTTGCCATCGACACGGATTTCATCAGCTGAGGAAACTTTGGTGCCCAACTCGGGTACAATTCCGTTGATGGTAATTCGACCTTGTTCCAATAGTTTATCGGCTTCGCGACGTGAGCAAAAGCCACTTTCGGACAGAAATTTGTTGATACGGGTTTGATTGACTTCCATATTACTTCGTACGATTCGACCTAACGGTCTCGAGTGGCAAATATAACATAATTAAGAATACTGTTTCTTGATAAGTCGTTGATAAATTAGCGCCAAAAAGATAAAAAAAGACTTTGTAGGTATTAAGATTTTGTTATTTTTACCGACATGAATATACGTGGAAAATTAATAATAATAGGTGGCGCTGTTGATAAAGGTAGTTTCACTGAAACCGATTTAGATAAAAGTGCGGCAAAGAATTTAAACTTTTTTGAAGCCGGCATTTTAAAACGAATAATTGAAGAATCTAAACATAAAAAAGAATCTCGCATAGAAGTCATTACAACGGCTTCAAAAATTCCTAGGGAAATTGGACCGGAGTATGTGAAAGCCCTTCATTATTTAGGAGCAGACAATGTTGATGTGCTCAATATCGAAAGACGCGAACAAGCTTCTGATCCAGAAGTTTTAGCCAGATTAAGAGCGGCCGATGTGGTAATGTTTACCGGTGGTGATCAATTGCGATTGACTTCAATCCTTGGCGGAACACCGTTTCATGATATTATTTTAGACAAATACCATAACGAAGAATTTATCTATGCCGGAACTTCTGCCGGTGCTGCTGCGGCTTCTAATAATATGATTTACCAAGGAAGTAGTAGTGAAGCTTTGTTAAAAGGCGAAGTAAAAATCACTTCCGGATTGGGTTTAATTGACGGTGTCATTATCGATACGCATTTTGTACAACGCGGCAGAATAGGTCGGTTGTTCCAATCGGTTGTCGGAAACCCTAAAGTTTTAGGCATCGGATTAGGAGAAGATACCGGTTTGTTGATTACGCACAATACTAAAATGGAAGCCATTGGTTCCGGATTGGTAATATTAGTTGACGGAAGAGAAATAAAAGATACTAATTTAACGCAAGTAGAATTAGGTCAACCGATTTCTATCAATCATTTGGTGACGCACGTTTTGAGTATTTATGATACTTTTGATTTGACTACTTTTAAAATGACGATTAAGTCTTCACAATACGTTTAATTTAGATCGTTAGACTTCTTAAATTGTTAGAAAATCAGATGTTTTCTAAGAGTATAAGCTGTCTAAGAAGTCTAAAAATCTAACAATCTAAAATGTCTAGAATTATTATCCACGGCGGATTTTTCTCAGAATCGTCAACCAATCACGAAACTAAAGTGGCGAAACAGCAAGCGTTATTGCGTATTGCAAAGGATGCGTATGCTTATTTGCAAAACCATTCAGCTTTGGAAACGGTAGTGTATGCGACGTCATTATTGGAAGATGATGAATTATTCAATGCCGGAATGGGTTCCCAAATTCAATCTGATGGTAAAATCAGAATGAGTGCTTCTTTGATGGATGGTTCGTCTATGAAAATGAGCGGTGTGATTAATATAGAAGAAGTCAAAAATCCGGTGCAAGTGGCTCAGGTTTTATTGAATTATGATGATAAAGTTTTAGGTGGAAGCGGCGCAACGAACTTTGCTCGCCAACACGGATTTGAAAAAGTTTCTACCGAAATTCCACAACGAAGAGCAGAATATGAAGCTAAATTAGCAGCGACCGGAACCGGAACAGTTGGTTGTGTGGCTTTAGATGCTGAAGGTAAAATTGCAGTTGCCACTTCAACCGGCGGAAAAGGATTTGAAATTCCGGGACGAATCTCAGATTCGGCTACCGTGGCCGGAAATTATGCCAATGCCTTTTGTGGTGTAAGTTTAACCGGAGTAGGCGAAGACATTGTCAGCGGTGCTGTTGCAGCTAAAATTGTCACTCGTGTTACCGATGGCTTTACTTTGGCGCAAGCTTTTGAAAAAACGTTTAATGAACTCAAACCTTTTGATGGTTTTGCCGGTGCGATTGCCATTGATAATAAAGGCAATATTTTCCATCAAGATTCCCATCCGAGTATGGTTTTTGCCAGTTTTGATGGCGAGAATGAAGAAGTTTTTAATTGATAATTACAAAATAAAAAAATCCCAATCGAGAGATTGGGATTTTTTGTTAAGCATTAAGAAACTCTCAATCCGGTGCTTATCGCTAATCGGTTCCAGGAGTTGATGGTGATAATCATCATGATGATATCGGCTACATATTTTTCGTCAAATAGTTTGGCCGCATTTTGATACGTTGCCTCAGAAACATGGTTGTTAATCATGGTCACTTCTTCGGTTAAAGCCAAAATTGCTTTTTCTTCTTCGGTATACACATCAGCTTCGCGCCAAGCGTTTAAAAGATAAATGCGTTGTTCTGTTTCACCATATTTTCGAGCATCAGTCGTGTGCATGTTGATACAATAAGCACAGCCATTTATTTGTGAGGCTCTGATTTTTATCAGCTCTTTGTGAATTGGAGTTAGTGAAGTAGAAGCCAGATATTTTTCTAAACCTAGTAAGGCGTTATAAGCTTCGGGTGCTACTTTGGGCATAAGGATTCTAGTATTCATTTTGTTGTTTTTTAAAGTTCTATGCAAAGTTCCTGCATCTGTTCTCTAAAAAACTTGAACTACTTCAAGAAAACATTTTTACACTTTGCCAGCTCTTATTTTGCTCAAAAACTCAGCTGAAAAATCTAAATAGGAAGCAATCATGTATTGAGGTACGCGTTGTATAAATTCGGGAACAACGTTGTTGAAATGATGGTAGCGCTCTTCAGCAGACATAGTAAATAAAAACATAATACGCATTTGCGAAGCGGCAAAAGATTTTTGAAGTACAATCCTGAAATAGCGTTCGAGTTGGGGAATGGCTGCATAAAGTTCATCAAGATTGGTTTTGGAAATCGAAACGATTTCCGAATTCTCGATGGCTTGAATATAAAAATGAGAAGGTTTTTGAGTAGAAAAACTCATGTAATCAGTAATCCACCAGTTTTCAATTCCGAATTGCAGTGTTTGTTCAACGCCTTTTTCATTGATGATATAATTTCGAGCACAACCTTTCAGAATGAAATTTTGGTTGTTGCATACTTCACCGGCTTTCAGAAGCAGTTCCTTTTTCTTAACTGATTTTACCATCACCTTACTTAAGAGAAGTTCGATTTCGGATTGCGAAATTTGGATGTTTTTGCTGATATGTTCAATGAGTCGAGCAGGCATTTTTTTATTTTCGTGTTTCTCAAAGTTACTTTTTAAATGTAAAAATCCCAACCATTCGGTTGGGATTTTTTTATTGTTAAGTCAAATCAATTATTTAATCGTTAAAGCATTTTCTATTAAGAAAGTAATATAATTTCTGTGCGCTCTGGTGCTTTCATCTAAGGAAGACGCCGTAGCTAACATTAACTTAATTTTCTTCAGCGTTTGACGAGCAGCCGCTTTTGAGATGTCGTCATGTCTGCTTCTAGTATCAGTGATATCAGCAATTTTAGCTACTTCTTTGACAAAATACGTTTGGAGATATTGTCGGTGTAGGTTTACTTTACCCACCAAATCCGCTTTGAAAATACCATTAGTTAAATCTCCCATTACTTCAGCTACAGAATAGCTGTTGCCATACAAACTTGAATTCGAAACCCTTTGTAAAGTGGTTGGGTGAAGAATGTGACCTAGTGTAGCATCTGTTTGAATTGATTGATAAATAGCGCTTAGTTTTGGATCTTCTGTTGAAGAAAAGAAGCTAAATCCACGTCTTTGTAATTGTAAATAAGGATACAATTGAACGTCAACATCGAAAGCGTCCGGTGCGAAAACATATTTATTTAAGATATCAATTGCTCTTTTTTGTTGGGCTTCCGTTACAGGAGTAAAAGGTTTTTGAGTAGTATTTTGACCGACAAAACTTCTGTCAACAAAAACGCCACCAACATAACGGCTTACTACAGCAGCCATGTTTCTTCTTTGGTTATTTAACATTCCGTATCTCGATCTTAATTCGGCATAACTTTGTCCGGTTTTGCTGTATTTTGTTTTCAATTTGGCCATTACATTGTTCACCAATTTGAATCTTTCTTCAGCATTTCCAACAGCATCACTACTTAAGTCGTTAACCATTACTCTAGGATCAATGGCTTTACCCGGAGATCTCATGTCATCAGCATCATTTCCAAATGTCAAATTAGGATCAGTACTTCTACTTAAGATTTTGGCTAATTCCTCTTCTTCTGAATTTTCATCAAATTCTTTGTAACCATATTCAATAGCCCAAAGGTCATATGGCCCTGGCTTTGTAGTATAGTAATTTCCTTGTTTGCTTCTGTCTAAAGAAAGGTTGATAGCAGGATAATCCATTACCGAACCGATAAGACCAATTTTTTCAGTGATGGCTTTATTGTGTAAGTCGGCCGGACTTAACATTTGGCTTGATTTCATGTTGTGGTTCAATCCTAAAGTATGTCCCATTTCATGTAATACCAAATAATATAAAAATTCTTCGTGTACTTTTAGCATAGTTGCGGCGTCTTCTCCATAAGCTTCTGCCATTGTTGTACCCATTAAGAACTGATTTTTAAGTTCGTTCGCCAATGTACAAGCCGTTCCGTCATTGTGGAAATAATGGTCAAGATGTGCATTAGATTCTGAACCAGGTCCTGAAAACAATTCGTCTAAAGCAGGAGAATTACTTCCTGAAGCCCATTCAATTGTAATATCGGCTCCTAAAATTTGACCGGTACGCGGATTCGCAAAACTTGGTCCAATCGCACCATAAGGAGGATTAGCTGAAGCTACCCAACGAATTACATTATAGCGCACATCACCTGCATCCCAATCGGCATCATCCGGCTGGATTTTCATTACGACTGCATTTTTAAAACCTGCTTTTTCAAAAGCTTCGTTCCATTTGTTTCCGGCATTAACAACGGTTTCTCTGTATTCTAAAGGAGTTGTATTTTCAACCCACCAAACGATTGGTTCAACCGGTTCGCTTAGGAAAGCAACAGGATCTTTTTTAGTCAAATACCATCGGTGAATAATATCTCTGTAAGGCGTTGGTTTTGTGCTGGTTTGGTCATTGATGGTTTGTCCAAAATAACCAACACGCGGATCATCTCTGCGGGATTTGAAATTGTTAACCGGGATTTCCAGAAAAGTATGTTGGATGCGAACACGAACATAACGTGCATCGGTAATATCTTCGCCACCACCATTTAAAGGTGCCGGATTGTCATAAGCCAAATCAACCAAAACATCGGTATTGTTTGGGTAAGAACGAACGCTGTGGTACTTTGATTTAGCCGCATTGAAATTACCTAAATTAAAAACAGCTCCGGGAGGAATTCCGGGAGGCATTATGGGTTTTACAGGATCTAATTTTTCACTGAGGAATAAGCCATCAGCGGCAATCAAATATCCTGTGCTGTCTTTGGCTACAATTTTTTCAGCTAAGAAAATGGCTTCAGCAATGTCGGTTCCCGCTGTTTTGCTGACTGCATTGTTTTTATCGTAGTAAAAGCTGGTGTTGACTAAACCAAATTCGATTTTGTCATTGGCTTTTTTAATGTTAAAGATATTGGTAGCTCTGTGCATGCTTTGGTTCAAACCTAGCATTGTTGGTCCGTTCATCGAATAACTTTGATAAATAAACTCTTTGTCTAATTGGTTCTTTTTGATAAAAAGTTGGATGCTTCCCGTTACCGTGTCTTGGTAAATGGTAAAAAGGCCTTCCGTTTTTTTGCTGGTTTTTATCTTGTCTGCGATGGAAACCTTGGCTGGCTTTTTGTTTTTAATGGAATCTGCTTTTGCAGCAGCAGCTTCTTTGTCATTTTTCTTTTTCCGATTAGATTTGTCTTGTGCCTGTGACAAACCTGAACTCAAAAGAACTGCTAAAGAAAGAATGAACGTAAGTCTAATTTTGTTCATAGTTTAAAATTTAATAGATTGATGAATAAGGTTAAGTGTTAGAATTAAAACCAACCAATTTACTACATTATTTGATGTGTCAAGCAAATGTTATGATTTTTTTAACGGGTAAAATTCTGGAACAAAAAAATCCCAATCATCTGACTGGGATTTTTATATGATAATCTGTTTGAAATCTTTTAATAGTTGAAGATTTCTTCCAAAGTCACTTCTTCAATTTGCCCTAATTTTTTGAGCGCTTCAAAGTCTAAACTTTCTTTTTTACCAATAATGGCGGTGTTGTAATTTTTAGTTTTTACTTCCTTATTGAAAAAATCGTTGGTAGCGTCTAAAGTCAACCCTTGGATGTCTTTGTAAATGTCTTTGCGAATGTCATAATCGAAGCCTAATTTTTTCAAGTTGAGTTGGTTAAAGAAAATACTAGTTTTGATTATTCTGCTTGACGCGATTTGTTTCAAACTTGATTCTTTGGCATTATTGAATTGCTTGTCAATTTTGGGCATATCCGACAATAAAGCATTAATGGCTTCAACCGCTTGAGGTAATTTATTGGCTTGCGTTCCGATAGCTACTTGCATGTAATCATTTAGGTTTTTATCATTAGCCATGACATAATTGGCACGAGCCGAATAAGCCAAAGATTTGGATTCTCTAATTTCTTGGAACACGATGGAAGACAAGCCCGAACCAAAGTAAGAGTTGAATACATTTACTGTTCCTGCTACTTTAGCATCATATTTTACGCCTTTAGCCACTCGGGTCATTTCGGTTTGAACCATATCGTAATTGGCAAAATAAACTTTGTTGGTGGTTTCCGGTTCAGGATATTGCTTAGGTGCCGGAATAGGTTTGTTGGCCGCCAAATTGTGGTGCTTTTCTAAAGCTGCTATTATTGGATTTAGATCAGTTCCGTAGAAGAAAATTTGGTGTTCGTAATTGGTCATTCCTTTAACCAAATCAGTTAGTTTGGCCACGTCCATTTCTTTTAATTCTTGTTCAGAAATGATATCTCTGAAGCGTGAATCTTTACCGTATTTAGCATAATTTACCAAGGCGTTTAAGATGTTTTCTTTGCGTTTTTTAGCATTGTTTCTGGCGTTTAAAATGCTTTCCACTTGGGTTTGATATACTTTCTGATCCGGTTTTACGTTTTTCAGTAAGTCTTCCAATAAAGCAATTCCTTTTGGTAAATTATTTTCTAAACCTGAAAGCGATATGTAAGTCATATCATTAGTAAAGTTCACTGAATAAGAGATTCCGATTTTGTAGAACTCTTTTTTCACGTCTTCCGAACTCATTTTGTCAGTGCCTAAATAATCTAACATTCCGGCCGCCAATTGTAATTTTTTGTCATGGTCAGACCCCATATTGAAGATATAGTATACACTAGAAATGGTGTTCGTATTGTTTTTGATAAAACTAATATTGGTGTTTTTTACCTTTTTGGTTTGGATTGCTGATTTGAAATCAACAAATACCGGCGCTAAATCAGTGGGTGTTTGCTTGGCAAAATCTTTGTAAAACTCAGATTGTGCTTCACGATTCAATTGAATCGGAGTGATTTTTGGATTAGAAACACGAACCAGTTTATCATTCACACCTTTTCTTTTGTAAACAATTACGTAGTTGTCTTTGAAAAATTCGTTGGCAAATTTTACGATATCGGCTTTGGTGATTTTTGAATACTCATTGATTTCGGCTAAATTTTCTTCCCAACTTCTGCCTTGAATAAAAACGCGGTATAAGCTTGTTGCTAATCCATCGCCTGATTCATAAGCTTTCATTCGATTCACTTTCATATTGTTTACGATGGCTTGAATCATCCACTCGTCGAATTCACCTTTTTTGATTTTAGCTACTTGAGAAAGCAGTAAGTCTCTTGCTTCTTCTAATGTTTGACCTTCTTTAGGCGTAATGCTCATGCCTAAATAGCCATACTCGTTGAAAGTAGTGCTGAAGCCACCGGCATTCAGGGCCAATTGTTTTTGGTTGATGTTGATGTCTATTAAACCAACATCACCGGCATTTGACAATATTTCGGCTACCATTTCGGCCAATTGTGCTTCTTTGGTTCCGTCGCCCGAAGTTCTCCAAGCCATGTTCAAACGTTCTGCAGTAGGACTTTTAACTTCTCTCGAAACGATAGCTGTCATTGGTTTTTCAACCACTTTTTTCTTCATTGGCAATTCTTTGTATTGGAATGTGCCAAAGTATTTGTCCACCATTTTGATGGTTTTATCGAAATCTAAGTCACCAACCAATACTACGGCCATATTATTCGGGACGTAATACATGTCGAAATAGTTGTGAATAGCGACCATGGAAGGATTTTTTAAATGTTCCGATTTACCGATTGTGGTTTGTTGACCATAAGGCGTATCCGGAAATAAGGCAGCCATTAATTCGAAGTTTACTAAACGACCATCGTTGTCTTGCGAACGGTTGAATTCTTCGTAAACGGCTTCTAATTCGGTGTGGAAAAGACGCAACACCAATTCGGAGAAACGTTCTTTTTCTACAATCATCCATTTCTCTAATTCATTAGCGGGAATGTTATTTTTATAAACGGTTTCGTTGAGTGACGTGTGTGCGTTTGTTCCTTTGGCGCCAAGCGATGAAATGAGTTTGTCATATTCATTGGCTACTGAATATTTAGAAGCTTCTTGAGAGACTTGATCGATTTGTTTGTAAATGGCAATCTTTTTTTCAGGATCGGTTTCGGCTTTGTGTTGTTCGTACAGGTCTGAAATTTGAGCGATGAGTTTTTGTTCGGTTGCCCAATCTTGCGTTCCAACTTTGCTGGTTCCTTTAAAAACCATATGCTCTAAATAGTGTGCTAATCCTGTATTGTCCGCAGGATCATTATTGGAACCGGTTCTTACGGGAATATAAGTTTGAATTCTTGGTTCGTCAGTGTTTTGGGCTAAATAGACTTTTAGGCCGTTTTTCAGGGTGTAAACTCTAACGCCTGTTTTGTCATTTTTTACAGTTTCATAAGTATAGCCTTGACTATCTTGCTTCTTTTCTGTGGAAAAACTTTGTGCTTTAATTGTAGTTACTGCGAGCAGCAAACAACTAACTAGAATTGTTTTTTTCATAAATGGTTTAGTTTAGTCCAAAAATAGGGAAACAAATGTTTTATTTTTAAAAACAAATGTTAAAATGAGTTGGTATGATTGGCTGTTGATGATAAAGAAGAAGATTGTTTATTGGTCAACTTGAAGTCTAAGTTGTCGCGTGAGCGATGGGAGCGAAGTACCGTGTACTGCGGACAGCGCGACCCTTGTGGTCACGCCATAAAAAAAGTCCCAACAATGCGTTGGGACTTGGTTTTATTCGTTGGTAAATAAGTATACCAAAGTGGTGTTCGAGAAGGTGACGCCGTCAGAGGATTGTTTGACTTTAAAACGACCTTCCTGTATGCCGGAAAATTGAAACCAAAGCGTTGTTGTCGTTCCGGTTCCGCTGTCGTGAATGACTTTCATAATTTTTTGGTCTTGGTCTTCCCAGGTCCAAGTACCGTTATAAAAAACGCTAACACCTGAAATCACTTGGTGTTGTTGGTAGGCGCCTGTGGAATTAAAAAACAAATCTGGAGCCGGATTTGTATTATTACTTTCGTACCACCATCTGTTGTACAATAAGCTGACATCTCCGTCAGCAGTGCTGTTCTCTTTGGAACAACTACTGCCCAAAGTGACAGTAAGTAGTAAGAACAATGTTTTGATTAACGATTTTGTTTTCATGGCTTTTTTTTGTCAAATATATGTGAAATAATAAAAAATCCCAACCTTTCGATTGGGATAAATGTTATTCGTCTGTATCAGAATAGTTGACAGGTTGACTGTATGTGGCTCCGTCATCAACGGATTGTTTTACTGTAAAACTATTTTCTTGTATGTTTGAGAATTTGAACAAGACTTCAGTTACTGCGTTTGGTCCGGTTTCATATGAAACTTTCATTATTTTTTGACTTTCGTTTTCCCAAGTCCATGTTCCTGTATTTGAAAATCCGGCGCCTGCAAAATTTAGATATTGTTGATAGGTTCCGTTACTATTAAAATACACATCAGCAGTGAAATCATTAGTATCGTACCACCATTTATCAAATAGTTGTGTAACATCGCCACCGGAAGAGCTACTATCACTAGAACAACTACTCAGTAAGTTAACGCAAACAAAGAGTAATAATAAAGGCTTAAAAAAAGATTTTGTTTTCATATTTAGGAATTATGGTTAAAAGGTTAGACTCCAAATGTAATAAAAATAGTTATAAAAAAAATCCCAACCTTTCGATTGGGATTTTTCTATGTAAGTAAGTTAAATTGAGTTTGTACAAACGTTTATTTTACTTTTTTCACAACAGCTTTAAAAGCTTCCGGGTGATTCATTGCTAAATCAGCCAATACTTTACGGTTCAATTCGATACCGTTTTTCTTAACCAATCCCATGAATTGTGAGTAACTCATTCCTTCCAATCTAGCACCGGCGTTGATACGCGTGATCCATAGTGAACGGAAGTTCCTTTTGTTTTGCTTTCTATCACGGTAAGCATAGCACATGGCTTTTTCTACTGCGTTTTTAGCAACTGTCCAAACGTTTTTACGACGACCAAAGAAACCTTTGGCTTGCTTCATTATCTTTTTTCTTCTTGCTCTTTTAGCAACTGAATTTACTGATCTTGGCATAATTTTTCTGTTTTTTTGTAGCAGGCGTCCCGAATTGAATCAAGGGAACTTTAAAGCCATACTCCAAGGTTATTTTAAATAATTTTTTAACCTAAAGAATTTAAAAAGTTTAAAGGGAAAAGGCATAAGGCAAAAGTTTTAAAACTTATCCCTCTTTACTTTTCACTTATCCCTTATTTAGATAATTCTTAATTGTTGTTTGATACTTTTCTCATCTGTTTTGTGAACCAACGCAGAGTGAGTTAAAGCCAATTTACGCTTTTTAGATTTTTTAGTCAGGATGTGACTTTTAAAAGCGTGTTTTCTCTTGATTTTTCCAGAGCCAGTTACTTTGAATCGCTTCTTAGCACTGGATTTTGTTTTCATTTTAGGCATCTTTTCCTAGTTTATTTAATTTAACTTACTTACTTTCCTTTTTTCTTCGGAGCAATGAACATAATCATTCTCTTTCCTTCTAATACAGGCATTGCTTCTACTTTTCCGTATTCTTCCAAATCTTGTGCTAAACGCAACAATAGGATTTGACCTTGTTCTTTATAAATGATCGAACGTCCTTTGAAGAACACAAAAGCTTTTAATTTTGAGCCTTCTTTTAGGAACTTTTCTGCATTTTTTCTTTTAAATTCATAATCATGCTCATCAGTTTGAGGTCCGAAACGAATCTCTTTAACGGTGATTTGCGTTGATTTTGCTTTTAATTCTTTATCACGCTTCTTTTGTTGATAAATGAATTTTCCATAATCCATTAACTTACATACAGGCGGATCCGCATTTGGCGAAATTTCAACCAAATCTACTTCTTGCTCTTCTGCGAGACGCATTGCATCGGAAAACTTAAACACTCCCGGTTCTATATTTTCTCCTACTAAACGAACTTCTGCTACACCACGGATTAAATTGTTAATTCTGTGGGCTGCTGTTTTTTCTACTCGAGGTTGGTAACCTCTGTTGTTTCTAATTGCTATGGCTTACTTATTTAAATTAAACTTCAAATGTTTTTAATGTTTTGGCAATTTCTTCGTTTACAATTCTCGCAAATTCGTCAATTGTAACCGTGATATTCCCTTTTCCTTCTTGTCCGTGACGACGTACAGAAATCGTACCGTTTTTTTCTTCTTCCTCACCAACAATCAGCATAAACGGCATTTTTTGAACTTCTGCCTCTCGGATTTTCTTTCCAATCGTCTCGTTGCGGTTGTCAATTAGGGCGCGAATTTCGTGATTTTCTAGCAATTCTAAAACTTTTTTCGCATAATTTTCATATTTCTCACTCAAAGACAAGATAATAGCCTGCTCCGGCATTAGCCAAAGTGGGAAATTTCCAGCCGTATGTTCCAGTAAAATAGCGATAAAGCGTTCCATAGAACCAAATGGCGCTCGGTGAATCATCACCGGACGGTGTAATTTGTCATCCGCACCTTTATAAGTCAATTCAAAACGCTCCGGTAAATTGTAATCTACTTGAATCGTTCCCAATTGCCATTGTCTGCCCAAAGCATCTTTGACCATGAAATCCAATTTCGGGCCATAGAAAGCCGCTTCGCCATATTCAATTACATAATTCAGACCTTTGTCGCTGGCTGCATTGATGATGGCTTGTTCCGCTTTTTCCCAGTTTTCATCACTTCCGATATATTTATTTCTGTTTTCTTTGTCTCTTAACGAAACCTGAGCCGTAAAGTTTTCAAATCCTAACGAACCAAATACATATAATACAAGGTCGATTACATTTTTAAATTCTCTATCTAATTGATCCGGTGTACAGAAAATATGCGCATCATCCTGAGTAAAGCCACGAACACGAGTCAAACCATGTAATTCACCACTTTGCTCATAACGGTAAACCGTTCCGAATTCGGCATAACGCTTCGGTAAATCTTTGTACGACCAAGGTTTGTTGTTGTAAATCTCACAGTGATGAGGGCAGTTCATTGGTTTTAGTAAAAACTCTTCGCCTTCAGCCGGTGTGTGAATCGGTTGAAAGCTATCGGCGCCGTATTTGGCATAGTGACCCGAAGTGACATACAATTCTTTTTGCCCGATATGTGGCGTTACTACTTGTTCGTAACCTGCTTTTTTCTGTGCTTTTTTCAAAAATTGTTCTAGTCTGTCTCTTAAAGCAGCGCCTTTTGGCAACCACAATGGCAAACCTTGACCTACTTTTTGAGAGAAAGCAAACAATTCTAATTCTTTCCCTAGTTTTCTATGATCACGACGTTTCGCTTCTTCCAGTAATTCTAAGTAATCCGTCAAGTCTTTTTGTTTAGGGAACGAAATTCCGTAAACACGAGTCAACTGCTTGTTCTTTTCATCACCGCGCCAGTAAGCACCGGCAACGCTCATGATTTTCATCGCCTTGATAATTCCGGTATTTGGAATATGACCACCGCGACACAAATCAAAGAAGTTGGCATGATCACAAAATGTAATCGTTCCGTCTTCTAAATTCGAAATCAATTCAGTTTTGTACTCGTTATTTTTATAGACTTCCAAAGCTTCTGCTTTAGAAACCGAACGCATTTTAAATTCGTGTTTCTCTCTTGAGATTTCCAATACACGGTCTTCAATGGACTTGAAGTCAGCATCAGTGATTTTTTTATCGCCAAAATCTACGTCGTAATAAAACCCATTGTCAATCGCAGGCCCAAGGGTTAATTTGATGCCCGGAAATTTTTCTTCCAATACTTGCGCCATCACGTGCGAAGTCGAATGCCAAAAAGCTTTTTTACCAGCTGCGTCATTCCATGTATATAATATAAGAGAACCGTCGGTCGTTAATGTTGTTTCTGTTTCAATGGTTGTACCATTAAAAGCAGCCGAAATCACATTTCGTGCTAATCCTTCACTGATGCTTCTTGCAACATCCATTGGAGTTGAATTTTTCTCAAACTCCTTAACCGAACCGTCAGGTAGTGTAATCTTTATCATTCCTAAAATTTTATGGACTGCAAATATAGGAGATTAACAAAACACATACAATATATATAGTATAATAGTAGGAAAGATTTATTAGTAGCGAAAGGTTTGGTCTTTGTTGGTTATGGCAATTCCCGCTTTTCACTCTGCACGGCGCCGTTTCAATCGGGGCTAAAGGGGTGGCTTTTGGTTTCGTTTGTCAGGGATTTATAAAACTATTGGCGAACTGCATTTGTAAAATTCATGTTATCAGACGGTTAAAAAAAAGTTCAAAAAAGGGTTGTTTTTATTTGGATTGGGAGAAAAATAGTTTTTATATTTGCACCCCGCAAGAGAGGGAGTTCATTGAAAAGCTGGAGTAACAAGTTGGGAGAAAATTAATTTAAAAATATTTTCAAAAAAGCTTGCCAGAATAAAAAAGTTACTTACTTTTGCACCCGCTAACCGCAAGAGAGGCGATATAATAAGAAGA
>NZ_DLGY01000019.1:0-147372 GCF_002482945.1 Flavobacterium sp. UBA7682 | reverse complement strand
TCTTCTTATTATATCGCCTCTCTTCCGGTTAGCGGGTGCAAAAGTAAGTAACTTTTTTATTCTGGCAAGCTTTTTTGAAAATATTTTTAAATTAATTTTCTTTCTGCTTGATTTTCAAAAAATCAGGGTTGCTAAGATAAAAGGTTTTATTTAGCTACACAAATTTTCTTTTGATTTTGTTAAATCTTAATCCAAAAAAGTAAAGAACTCTGCTTCAATGCGGGTGCAAAAGTAATACTCTTTTTGGCATTCGCAAGTGTTTCGCAACTCTTTTTTGGAAGTTTTTCGCAACTCGTTGGTTCTGCGGTTTTTGCAGAGGAAAGTTTTTTTTGATTGTTTACAAACGTTCAAATGAAATCACTCTTAGCCCCGATTGTAGAGGCTACCATGTAGCCCGGAAAGCGGGAATACGGATAACTGACACTGCCTAACCCTTCGCTTCAAAAACTATTTTTTCAAAGCTTTTTTCTCCCAATAGTCTGTAAGTTCATCTATATCAACAGGAGTTGCGGATTTTTGAGGCATGAGTCTGCCTCTGGTGAAAGCTCTATCGAGGATGGATTCTATTAAGAAGTCTTCGTTGACCTCGTAGGGTTGGTATTTTGTTTTGAGGTTGATGTCAAATAGTCGGGCGGTGTTGTTGGACCAAAATGCTTTCCAGCCGCTTTTGTAATCTTTGATGAGTTCGAATGTAGTGTAGCCGGTTTGGCGATGAATGAGTTTGACCAAAATCTGACCTTGTTTACGGGAAAGCTTCTTTAATTGTCCGGTGAATTCATTTTCCATGTAGTCTTCGACTATCTTGAAATACTTCTTTTTCTCTTTGTTGGTTTTGAGTTTGTCCATATTCTTATTTAGAACTATCAACCGTTCTGCGGCAGCTTTGGCGAATGGATATACTTTATAGACTCTGTTTTGAAGTAACAGGAATTCTTTTTTCTCGGCGGGAGTTAGCTTGTTTTTATAGACAACGACTTCTTCTAAAAGAATAGGATCTTTGACAATGGTGTCGTTTTCATCGGTTACTGTTTCTTTTTTTTGAATGGAATCTGTTGAGATTTGGGCATTCGCCATTGAAACCATTAATAATATAAAAACGAATAAAAGCAACTTCTTCATAGATAATAATAATTAGGGTAAAAATATATAATATCCTTAACAACTGTGATGCCAAATTTATATTTTAGCAAAAAAAAATTATGACAACAAAATCTATACTTACCAAATCATCGCTTACGTTTTTAGAAAACTATTTGAATAATGCTTCTCCGACCGGTTATGAATCGGGTGGACAGAAACTTTGGATGGATTATTTGAGACCTTATGTTGATACTTTTATTACCGATACTTATGGTTCTGCGGTTGGAATTATTAATCCGGATGCTCCATATAAAGTAGTTATTGAAGGTCACTCGGATGAGATTTCTTGGTACGTTAACTATATTACGGACAACGGACTTATTTATGTAATACGCAATGGTGGTTCTGATCATCAAATTGCGCCTTCTAAAAGAGTGAACATTCATACTAGTAAAGGGATTGTAAAAGGTGTTTTTGGTTGGCCTGCGATTCATACGAGAAATCGTGGTAAGGAAGAATCGGCAACATTGCACAATATATTTATTGACTGTGGATGCTCTACTAAAAAAGAAGTAGAGGAATTGGGTGTTCATGTGGGTTGTGTGATTACTTATCCGGATGAGTTTATGATTTTGAACGGTAATAAGTTTGTTTGTCGTGCTATTGACAATAGAATGGGCGGTTTTATGATAGCCGAAGTGGCTCGATTATTAAAGGAGAACAAAAAGAAATTGCCATTTGGATTGTACATAACCAATTCTGTTCAGGAGGAAGTTGGTTTGCGTGGTGCCGAAATGATTACCAAAACGATTAATCCTAATGTGGCTATAGTAACTGATGTTTGCCATGATACGAGTACGCCAATGATAGATAAGAAAATAGAGGGCGATTTGGAAATGGGCAAAGGACCGGTTATTGCTTATGCTCCGGCGGTTCACAATACTTTAAGAGATTTGATTGTTAATACCGCTGAAGACAAAAAGATTCCGTTTCAGCGTCATGCTACTTCGAGAGTAACCGGGACGGATACTGATGCTTTTGCTTATAGTAATGGTGGTGTTCCTTCGGCTTTGATTTCGTTGCCGTTGCGTTATATGCACACTACTGTGGAAATGGTGCATCGGGAAGATGTGGAAAATGTGATTAAACTTATATACGAAAGTTTGTTGAAAATAGAGAACAATGATTCATTTTCTTATTTTAAATAACATTAAACAAAAAAGCATCCTTTCGGATGCTTTTTGCTTTTACATTGCTGTAAAAAATTAACCTAAAACTTATAATTTTAAATCTACTGTAACCGCCATATTGTTGGTACTTGGTTTGTTGTTTTTTAGTGAGCGATTGATTCTTTCAAAATCTAAAGGATAATACTCGGTATCAACTGTGCTTTCTACTATTTGATTTCTTTCCGCTACTATGTCTTCTGCAGACATTTCTAATGAAATTGGTTGGTAACTGTCTTCACAAGTATCCGTAATTAATTTGTTTTCTGTAATTACTTCATCTAAAGTTTTGCTGTAAGTTGATTTGATTACAGATGTTGGATTAAAAATAGTAGTCTCTTCTCCGGTATTTTCAAAAGTAATTTTTGAAATTTCTTTGTTTACGAAAACCAATTGGTTTTGTTTTTGATCGTTGTCTACACTTACTGTAGCTAAATCCTGTTGAACTAAATCTTGAGCGTTTAATTCGTTTGCTGTGATGTTGTTGTTAAAACCTAAAACAGCTAGTCCTAAAAAAATGATTGTTGTTTTCATGATGATTGATTATTTTTTTTGATGATGATTTTTGGTATTTTTTCCGCTGCGCTCCAAACAATTCGGCTAACGCCTAGGGTGTTATTAATATCCTATGCAAATATATGGCTAAAAAAAGGTATCTTGTATTGCATAGTACTTAAATTTAACATAATTTTAACTTTTGAATTAATCTAACTGGCTGACTAATAGACAAAAGCGCCATTTATAGTTGTAAATGGCGCTTTATTTTAAATTACTATGCTTGTTTTAATAAAGCAACTGCTTCATTTGCATTAGAGAATTCAGCATACTTTAAAGCAGTATAGCCTCTTTCGTCTTTAGTGTCTAATTTGGCACCTTTCTCCAATAATAGTTTAATGATTTCCACTTTATTGTAACGAGCCGCTAACATCAATGGAGTAGTTCCATTTACCGATTCGTTTACATCGGAACCGTATTCGATAAATTTTTTAACGGTAGCCAAATCTCCTTTAACAATCGCATTACAAAGAGGTGTTACTTCATACATTGTAACTTCTGTTGGAAAATGTGTTGTTGAAACGTTGGTTGCCAAAGCAACATTAGTAAAAGCTACTAGAGCTAAGCCTGCAAAAAAGATTGTTTTTTTCATGATGAATGATTTATAAAGTTATTGATTGGCTATATGACGCCTTAACCCTAATTTTCGTTGCATCAAATAGTTAACTATAACAAAACTTTAACATTTGACACAAAAAAAACCACGCCTAAACGTGGTTCATCATCTTATGTTTACAGTTTCTTTACGATTTCAAAAAGTTGATAACATTCTGTTCGATACGCGCATTAATATTCGAAATATCTGCCTTAAAGAATTTTTCTCCTAAAATATTTTCATACAATTCAATATACCTTTCTGAAACAGATTCTATGTATTGGTCAGTCATATCAGGAATTTGTTGACCTTCTTTGCCTTGGAAACCATTCTCTATTAACCAACGACGCACAAATTCTTTTGACAATTGTTTTTGCTCTTCATTGTTATTTTGTCTTTCTTGATAACCATCGGCATAGAAATAACGTGAAGAATCCGGTGTGTGGATTTCGTCGATTAATACAATAACGCCGTCTTTGGCTTTGCCAAATTCATATTTAGTGTCTACTAAAATTAACCCGCGACTTGCTGCTATTTCCGTTCCGCGTTGGTACAAAGCTCTGGTGTATTTTTCCAGTACCAAATAATCCGCTTCCGAAACGATACCTTTTTCCAAAATCGCTTCACGCGAAATGTCTTCATCGTGCGAACCATTATCGGCTTTGGTAGTTGGTGTTATTATAGGCGTTGGAAATTTATCGTTTTCTTTTAAACCTTCCGGCATGGTTACACCGCAAATAGTTCTTCTTCCGGCAGCGTATTCACGAGCGGCATGTCCGGAAAGATAACCCCGAATGACCATTTCGACTTTAAAAGGTTCACACAAATGTCCGACTGCTACATTTGGATCCGGTGTGGCAATTAACCAATTCGGCACGATATCCGAAGTTAAATGCATGAACTTGGTCGCGATTTGGTTTAGGATTTGCCCTTTGTATGGAATTCCTTTGGGCATCACAACATCAAAAGCCGAAAGCCTGTCCGTGGCAATCATGACCAATAGTTCGTCGTTGATATTATAAACCTCTCTTACTTTACCGCGATAAACGGATTTTTGTCCCGGAAATTGGAAATTGGTAGTTGTGATAGTATTCATTGTGTTGTGTTGTTGCCCTTTGACAAGCAAGGGTAAATTGTTGTGGTGCAAAAGTAAGTCGTTCCAAATTGATAGGCAAAAAAAAGAAAATCAATTCGATAACTTTTTTAGCCCAGATGGAAGTGGAAATCCTTTTTTGCTTGCACTTCGACAAGCTCAGCACGCCAAGCAAAAAAGATTGGAGCGAACAGCGGGAATTGCCATTACTGAACCTTCCCGTGCCATTCGCTCCAAAATTATAAATTTAAAAAACTAGTAATCGTTATTCTCAATACTCTTATAAGCATCAATTACTTTTTTCACCAATCGGTGACGAACGATATCTTTATCATCTAAATAAATGATTCCTATGCCTTCAACATCTTTTAATACCAGAATCGCTTCTTTCAATCCTGAAATTGTACGGCGTGGTAAATCTACTTGACCCGGATCACCGGTAATCATGAACTTGGCGTTTTTACCCATACGCGTTAAGAACATTTTCATTTGTGAATGCGTTGTATTTTGTGCTTCATCCAAAATCACAAAAGCATTGTCTAGTGTTCGGCCACGCATAAAAGCGAGTGGCGCAATTTGTATGATTCCTTTGAGCAAATAGTCTTCCAAAGTTTGTGGCGGTAACATATCGCGTAACGCATCATATAAAGGTTGCATGTATGGATCGAGTTTTTCTTTCATGTCACCCGGCAAGAAACCTAAATTTTCTCCGGCTTCTACCGCAGGACGTGTTAAGATGATTCTTTTGACTTGCTTTTCCTTTAAAGCTTTTACCGCTAAAGCAACACCGGTATAAGTTTTACCTGTTCCGGCCGGACCAACGGCAAAAACCATATCGTTTTTGGCCACATAATCTACTAGCTTTTGCTGGTTAGGTGTCATGGCTTTGATTAGCTTTCCTCCTATGCCGTGAACCAAAATTTTATCACTGTCGGGCATGCGTTGCTCTTCGTGAGAATTGCTATGAATGACTCGATCAATTACATTATCATCGATATTGTTGTAGCGTGTAAAATGCAACATCAGACGGTTAAAGCGATTTTCAAACTCATCGAGTTCTTCTTTTTCGCCAAATGCCTTCAGGGTTGTGCCACGAGCGACAATTTTGAGTTTAGGATAATACCTTTTAATAGTTTCAAGATGAGTATCTTGAGCGCCCCAAAATTCTTTGGGTGCGATGTCGTGTAATTCAATGATACGTTCGTTCAAAAGCAGTAGTATTAAATTAAAATAATTCGCTATATATTATTAGCTTTGTATCCAAATTTAATCAATTAAAAGATTGGATTTTACTATTTTTGAGCCCAATTTCCATCAAGTTATAAACAATCTATGTCAATAATTACCTTAACTACCGATTACGGATTAAAAGACCACTTTGTCGGTGCTTTGAAAGGTAAGTTGTTGTCTGAATATCCCGAAGCCCGCATTATTGATATTTCGCATCATATTGACGCCTTTAATATCGCCGAAGCAGCTTATATGATTGGAGCAGCCTATAGTAGTTTCCCGAAAGGTACAGTACATTTGATTGGTGTTGACATCGAATTAAATGCCGAAAACCAACATATTGCCATGCAGTGGAATGACCAATATTTTGTTTGTGCCGATAACGGAATTTTAAGCATGTTGATTCAGAAGATTGTTCCCGAAAAATTAGTCTCTATTAATATACACGACCGACTACCAAGCGATGCGACTGATTTAGATGTATTCGTAAAAGTATCGTGTCATTTGGCCAAAGGTGGTCTATTGAACGTCATTGGTAAAGAAATTAAGGAAATAAAAGAAGTAACCGAATTACAAGCCGTTGTACAAGACAATCAAATTAAAGGTTATGTGATTTACATAGACCATTTAGGTAATGCCGTAACAAATATTTCCAAGAAGTTATTTTTGGAGATGGGTAAAGGCAGACCTTATGAAATCAAATTTAAAAACCAAACCATAAAAACCATCTTACCTAAATATTCGGACATTGTGGTTTCCGAAAAGTATTCTTGGAAAGATTATGAAGGCGAAAAGTTGGCGATATTCAACGAAGCAGGTTTTTTAGAAATTGCCATTTTCAGAAGTAATCCGGACACGGTTGGCTCGGCTAATTCGTTATTGGGATTGACGTATAGAGATTTGGTGACGATAGATTTTAAGAATTAAAGGATAAGTAATAAGGAATAAGATGTTTGTTAGAATAGTAAAAATGAGCTTTCACATTTGAGCTTAAGAGGAGGAAGCTCGGTGAGCTTCAGGTATATGAGCTTTAGCTCATTTATGTTTAATTAATTTATAAATAAAAGTAGTATATGTTCGTCAGAATAGTTAAAATGAGTTTTCACGAAGAGCACATTCCTGCATTCCTGGAAAACTTTAATTTAATTAAAGAAAAAATACGAAACTCGCCCGGAAACCGTTTTTTAGAATTATATCAAGATAAAAACAATCCGTGTATTTTCTTTACCTATAGTTATTGGGAAACCGAAGAAGATTTAGAAAATTACCGACGTTCGGCTTTGTTTGATGACGTTTGGACATTTACCAAAAAACTATTCAACGATAAACCGGAAGCATGGAGCGTGGATAAAGTGTTCAGTATTCAGTAACTAGTGTTCAGTAAAAAACATTAACAACAACAATATAAATGAAATCAATCGCATTACGAGAAATAAAATCCTTTTTTGGTTCGCCGATAGGTTATTTGGTGATCGCCATTTTTCTTTTACTCAACGGATTATTCCTTTGGGTTTTCGACGGAGAATATAATATTTTACAAAGCGGTTTCGCTGATTTGAGTCCGTTTTTCACTTTAGCACCATGGATATTAATTTTCCTTATTCCTGCCGTAACCATGCGAAGCTTTTCGGATGAGAAAAAACAAGGCACTATTGAGCTTTTATTGACCAAACCTTTATCGATTTGGCAAATTGTGAACGGAAAATTTTTAGGCTCGTTTTTATTAATTGTAATCGCGTTAATTCCAACATTGGTCTATGTTTACGTGATTTCAAGCTTAGGTTCGCCTGAAGGCAATATCGATATGGGAAGTACGATGGGTTCTTATTTTGGGCTGTTATTTTTAGTGGCTTCATACACAGCAATAGGCATCTTTACTTCTACCCTTTCTGAAAATCAAATCGTATCGTTTCTACTTTCGGTATTTTTATGTTTTGTTTTTTATTTTGGATTTGAAGGTGTTTCCAATTATGTAACCGGTTTTGAAGATATCGTTTCCAAAATCGGGATGGATTATCATTTCAAAAGCATGTCTCGCGGCGTATTGGATACTCGTGATATTTTGTATTTTGTGAGTGTCGCCTTTTTGTTTTTATCGTTTACTGTGTATAAATTAAAATCCCTGAAATCATAATGAGCGCGTCTAAAAACAACTTAAAAAAAATAGCTGTTACTCTACTATTTGTAGTGGTTTTGAACTTTGCCGGTCATTTTGCGTTCCAACGATTTGACTTAACAGCCGACAAACGGTATACGCTTTCTGAAACTTCCTTAAAGATTGTAAGCGAAGTTAAAGAACCTCTTTATATTGACGTCTTCTTAGAAGGTGAATTTCCGGGTGAATTCAAAAAACTGCAAACAGAAACCCAACAATTATTAGAAGAATTCAAAGCCGAAAATCCAAATATCATCTTCCAGTTCGTCAATCCGATGGAAGACGAAGAACAACAAGATGCGACTATTCAATCATTTTTGGAACGCGGTTTAACTCCGGTTAATGTAACTGTAAATGACAAAGGCCAGCAAACGCAAGAAGTTGTTTTCCCATGGGCGGTGGCGACTTGCGGTGACCGAGTGATAAAAGTGCCTTTGCTTAAAAATATGATGGGCGCTTCTACTGCTGAAAAAGTAGTGAGTTCTGTACAACATTTAGAATATGCTTTCGCCAATGCCATTAATACGGTTGCCAAAGCCAAACAAAAGAAAGTCATTATACTAAACGGAAACGGCGAATTAGAAGATCAATACATCGCTAACTTCATTACGGCGGTAAGAGATAATTATTTTATTGCGCCTTTTACTTTAGATTCTGTTCCGAATAGTCCTAACCGTACTTTAGAACACCTCAAAAAATATGATTTAGCCATAATTGCCAAACCAACTGAAGCTTTTACCGATGAAGAAAAACAAGTCTTAGATCAATTTATCATCAACGGCGGAAAAACGCTTTGGTTGTTAGACCAAGTCAATATGGAAATGGACAGTTTGTACAACGAAACCGGTACTAATTTAGCTTTCCCAAGAGATTTAGGTTTGAACGATATGTTCTTCAAATACGGCGTTAGAATTCGTCCCGATTTGATTTTTGATTTGCAAAATACACCCATTGCTTTAGCAACCGGAGAACAAGGAAGCGCGACACAATACACGCAATATCCTTGGTTTTATTCGCCAATGGTTTATCCGACTACAAACAATCCAATTGTGAGTAATTTGGACGGTATTAAGTTTGACTTTGCCAGCCCAATTGAACTTTTAGGCAATGATATTAAGAAAACTGTTTTACTTCAATCTTCAAAAGTTTCAAGATTGGTTGGAACACCTTCGCAAGTGAGTTTGGAAGTGGTTTCTCTTCGTCCTGAACCCAAAGAATTTGCCGGGAAAGGCAATTATCCTGTCGCAGTTTTATTGGAAGGACAATTTCATTCAATGTATGAAAATAGGGTTTTGCCTTTTAAAGACAACACTTTCAAAAACTTGGGCAAAGCCAATAAGATGATAGTCGTTTCAGACGGTGACATCATCAAAAATCAATTTGACAAAGATGGAATGCCGCTGGAATTAGGTTATGACAAATGGACTAATAATTTGTATGCCAATAAAGAGTTTATGATGAATTGCGTCAATTATTTGCTGGACGATAACGGACTTATTAACATTCGTAGCAAGGAAGTAAATTTGCCAATTTTGGACAAACAAAAAGTATATGACAACTATACCTATTCGCAAGTCGTAACTGTAGCAGTACCAATTGTTCTCTTGTTGTTATTTGGCGTAGTCTTTACCTTTTTGCGCAAGCGGAAATACAGTAAGTAATGTTAATAAAAAACTTTTTGAAATCTATTAGTTTAAGATATATTTGTAAAAATTAAATTCAGATGAAATGCCTTGAGCGGCGTTTGTGATGAAATGGTATTAGATGGGCATTCTATCTTCCAATAAAAATAAATAAAAAATTCAGATGAAATTTATAGTATCGAGTTCGTACTTATTAAAACAACTACAAGTTTTAGGTAGCGTTATCAACAGTAGCAACACCTTGCCTATTTTAGATAACTTCCTTTTCGAATTAGACCATAAAACCTTAACAGTATCTGCTTCTGATTTAGAGACAACCATGTCAGCTACTTTAGAAATTGATTCTACCAGCAAAGGGAGTGTGGCTGTTCCGGCGAAATTGTTATTGGACATTCTAAAAACGTTCCCTGAGCAACCGTTGACTTTTACTGTTGAAGAAAACAGCACGATTGAAATCAGTTCGAACTCAGGAAAATATGCAATTGCTTATGCTCCGGGTGAAGAATTTCCAAAATCAGTGAGTTTAGACAATCCGTCATCTACAGTTGTTCCTTCAGAAGTATTGGCGACAGCGATTAGCAAAACCATTTTTGCCGCCGGAAACGATGATTTGCGTCCGGTAATGAGTGGTGTGTTTTTCCAATTCTCTCCGGAAGGTTTGATTTTCGTAGCAACTGATGCACACAAATTAGTGAAATATGCACGTACCGATGTAAAAGCATCGCAAGTGGCGGATTTCATTATGCCGAAAAAACCTTTGAACATTTTAAAAAGTATTTTAGGAACGTCAGAATCTGATGTAACTATTGAATATAACGACTCTAACGCAACTTTCTCTTTTGACAGTTATGTATTGACTTGTCGCTTGATTGATGGAAAATACCCAAATTACGAAGCGGTAATTCCAAAAGAGAATCCGAACAAATTAATGATTAACCGAGTGCTTTTATTGAACTCTGTTCGCCGTGTTGCGATTTTCTCTAACAAAACTACGCACCAAATTCGTTTGAAAATCGCCGGAGCCGAATTGAACATCTCTGCCGAAGACATCGATTACTCTAACAAAGCAGAAGAGCGTTTGACTTGTGATTACCAAGGTGACGATATGCAAATTGGTTTCAACTCCAGATTCTTATCTGAAATGTTGACGAATCTTCAATCAGATGAAATCATGTTGGAAATGTCGATGCCAAACCGTGCCGGAATCTTAACACCAATTGATGGTTTAGATGAAGGTGAAACCGTTACTATGTTGGTGATGCCGGTAATGTTGAACAACTAATATAACTAACCATTTATACCAAAAACTGTCTCGATTGAAAAATCAAGACGGTTTTTTTTATTCATGCAAAGCCAAAATCGGTGTTTTCAAATAGTAGGATAATTTTTGAGTGGTAGTGGTTGTAAAAAGTTCTACAAAGAAGTTTCTTTTGTAAGTCAGCATCGCCAGCATATCTGCACTTTGGTTGTCCAAAAAGTCTTCAATGGTTCTTTGTACTTCTTCATCAGGAATGATAAAAAACTGCAAATTTTCCTCATCCTCAAAGTGAGATTTCCAACGGTTAATAGTTTCGCTCGTTACATCTGAAGAACTTGTTTTTACATAAAGACATTTGACCTGAGCGCGAAACTTTTTAGCATAAAACAAAACTTTTTGCAAGGCCTCAATATCTTTTGGTCTGAATCGTGTGGTAAAAGCGATGGTTTCGATTTTTTGATATTTAGCTTCAGCCGGAACGCTTAGCACCGGAACTTTCACATTGGTGATTACTGCTCCGGTATTGGTTCCTATCAAAGTATCAAACCAACTTTCGGCACCATTGGTTCCCATAACAACCAAATCTATATTTTCCTCATTCACAACTTTCTTGATATTATTGAGTAAATCGCCGTCCATTAGGATGTGATTCATGGGTATATGGTCTAATTTTCTTTCTGAAGCGATGCTTCTAAGTTGGGGTAACTTTTCTTTGAAATGCTCAAAATTAGCCAGTTCAATTGTATTGTAAATGGTTGCATAATTCAATGCCATTGCCTGACTATCAACTACAGGCAATTCAAAAGTGTGCAACAAAACCAATTCGGCCTTGAGCAACTTTGCCATTTCCAATGCATAGACAAAGGCATTGTCTGATGTCTCTGAAAAATCTAATGGAATCAGTATCTTTTTCATGGTGTTTCATTTTGATATTCTTTCAAATTTACGATTATAAAATTTGAATTAAAATGATAATTATCAGATTGTGAAATATTTAACCTAAACTCATTAATAAAAATATACTGCTATACTTTTCTTAACTTTGCCCACTCAAGACCATGAGGTCGAACTGTACGAAGTAAAAAATTTAAAGATGATTTCACAGGAAACTATAGTGGCTTTAGCTTCGCCTTCTGGAGCCGGAGCGATTGCCGTTATCAGAATTTCGGGTAATGATGCTATTACCATGGCTGAGCAAGTATTTCAATCGGTTTCCGGAAAAGCCATCAGCAAACAAAAAACCCATACGATTCATCTCGGACACATTATTGACGAGGGAAAAGTATACGACCAAGTCTTGCTTTCTATTTTTAAGAATCCACATTCTTACACCGGTGAAGATGTGATTGAAATATCGTGTCACGGATCCACTTACATCCAACAACAAATTATTCAATTATTGTTGCGAAAAGGTTGCCGAATGGCGCAAGCGGGCGAATTTACCTTACGTGCATTTTTAAACGGCAAACTCGATTTATCGCAAGCCGAAGCTGTAGCCGATTTGATCTCTTCGGATAACGAAGCGAGTCATCAAATTGCGATGCAACAAATGCGCGGCGGCTTTAGTAACGAAATTGCGAAACTGCGCGAAGAACTATTGAATTTTGCTTCGCTTATCGAACTAGAATTAGACTTTGCGGAAGAAGATGTAGAATTCGCTGATCGAACCCAATTCAAAGATTTATTAAACCGAATTGAATTTGTTTTAAAAAGATTGATTGATTCTTTTGCGGTTGGAAACGTAATCAAAAACGGAATTCCTGTAGCCATTGTGGGCGAACCCAATGTGGGAAAATCGACTTTACTGAATGCTTTATTAAACGAAGAACGCGCCATAGTTTCTGACATTGCCGGAACAACACGTGATACCATTGAAGACGAATTGGTTATTGAAGGTATCAGTTTCCGATTTATTGATACGGCCGGAATTCGCGAAACAAAAGATGTTGTAGAAAGCATTGGGATTAAAAAAACTTTTGAGAAGATTGAACAAGCGCAAGTGGTCATGTATTTAGTTGACAGTGTTCAGTGTTCAGCAATCAGTTTGGAAAGCTTAAATATCGAAATTGGGAAAATAAAAAATCAGTTTCCTTTAAAACCAATAATCGTTGTACTGAATAAAGTTGATAAGCTATCTCAAACAGAATTAACCACAATACTGAACCAAATCACAACATACAGCATACAACCTATAACCATTTCCGCCAAAAACAAAGAAGGCATTGAAGAATTAAAAAACCAATTAATGTCGTTTGTCAACACCGGAGCTTTGCGCAATAACGAAACTATCGTGACCAACACGCGTCATTATGATTCGCTGTTAAAAGCTTTAGAAGAGATTCAGAAAGTGCGTTTTGGCATGGACACCAATTTATCTTCAGATTTAATGGCGATTGATATTAAGCAAGCTTTGTATTACTTTGGTGAAATTACCGGAGAAGTAACTAACGATGAGCTGTTAGGAAATATTTTTGCTAATTTCTGTATCGGGAAGTAAACTTAGTATTATTAAATTAATTAATATCCTCGGCATTTTTTTGGCGATATTTGTTATATTTATACACAACTATTCACTCTTTCAACATCTGATTTTTTATGAATTTAAAAGAAAATTTGAAAAAAATATCGCTTTGGTTTTTGACGAGACCTAATTGGACGGGCTTTTTAATCTTTTTGATTATGCTTGGCTTATTAAGTTTTGTGGTAAAATTGCGGTATGAGGTAGTGAAAGAGAATGAGCGTAGGGAAATGTCCAACATTATCAATGTGGTTCGACAAAATTTTGAACAAGTACTTAAAAACAGCTATACAACCACACTAACTTTAGCCATGACCATTAATGACGATGGTGAACCCGAAAATTTTCAGGAAATTTCAGCTCAGTTGATTGATAATAACCCTGCGATAGATGCAGTTCAATTGGTTCCCGGCGGTGTCATTAAGTATGTATATCCTTTTGAAGAAAATAGAGCAGCGCTTAATTATGACATCTTAAATACTCCCGGTATTAAAGAAGAAGCCGAAAAATCGATTCAAACGAAGTTGATGTTTTTTGCCGGTCCGTTAGAACTAAAGCAAGGTGGCGTAGCAGTTGTAGGCAGATTGCCTATTTTTAAAGACAATCAATTTTGGGGATTTTCTGCGGTAATTATCAGAATAGAAACTCTGTTGAAGGAAAGTGGCATTCAAGCGATTGATGATTCTAAATATTACTTTCAGTTCTCTAAAAAAAATCCGACGACTCATAAAGAAGAGTTCTTTCTTCCGGGTAAAATCAATTTGGAAAATAAATACTATCAAACCGTTACCATACCAGATGGCGATTGGAAACTCTATTTAATCAGCCGCTATAATGACTCTATTTTTTACCAACTTTACACCTCTACTATATTAGGCTTATTGCTGTGTATCATTTCGGCGTTATGGATAACATCGATATTGAAAAAACCTGCCAAACTGCAACTTTTAATTGAAAAACAAACCAAAAAAATTGTCAAACGCGAAGCAGAATTCAGAGCCATTTTTAATCAGGCACCGGTTGGTATTGCCAAATTAGATACCAATACCGGTCATTTTATTACGTTGAATAAAGAATACGCCAGAATTGTAGGTTATACCGAAGAAGAACTTTTGTCCACCAATTTTCAAAGTATAACCCATCCTGATGATCTGGAAAAGGATTTGAACAATATGGACAAACTCAAAAAAAGTTTGATTACTGAATTTTGTTTAGAAAAAAGATACATCCATAAATCGGGACGCGTGGTTTGGGTCAATCTGATTGTTTCCACTTTAGGAAAAATAGGAGATGTTATAGAAAATCACATTGCTATTGTTGAAGACATTACCGATAAAAAAAGAGCTGAAGAGGAATTAAAACAATCTTTTGAATTGGTTTCGGAGCAAAATAAAAGATTACTGAATTTTTCCTTTATCGTCTCGCACAATCTCAGATCACACACGAGTAATATTGAGCTAATTTCTAGTCTTTTAGATGGAGTTAAAACCAAAGACGAACAGACGAAATGGTAGATTTACTCAAACAAGTTTCTAAATCACTTGATGAAACTTTGAGAAATTTGAATGAAGTAGTCAACATTAGAACCAACATCAATTTAACGATTGAGCGTTTGAATCTGAGTCATTATATAGAAAAAAGCAAAACGCTATTAAACCAACAAATTATTGATAAAGAAGCAATTGTAAAAAATTTGGTTCCCGATTTTGTTGAAATTGACTACAATGCGGCTTATTTGGAAAGTATTGTATACAACTTTATGTCAAATGCTATTCGCTACAGCCATCCGAAGCGAAACCCAATTGTAACTATTTCCTATAACGAAACAGAAAAAGCGCTGATTATAGCGGATAACGGCATTGGAATTGACCTAAAAAGATATGGTGATAATTTATTTGGTATGTACAAAACCTTTAACAACAACCCTGATGCCAAAGGAATTGGACTCTTTATTACCAAGAATCAAATTGATGCTATGGGTGGAAAAATTAAAACCGAAAGTACAATTAACGAAGGCACTACTTTTACGATTTACTTCAAATAAAAAAGCCAATCGGTATAGACTGGCTCATTGATTTTGATTTTTAATGATTACTGAATCACAATCTTTCTCACCTCAGATTTTCCGTTACTGGTTATCTTTGCCAAATAAACACCTGTAGTCACATTAGGAATCATAGTAGTTTGTCCACTAAAATTTTGCTCAAAAACTTTTATTCCCAGACTATTGTAAAGCTCCAATACAGCATCGGTATTCAATCCTGAAACGGTAAAACTATCTCTGGCCGGATTGGGATAAACCACAAACCTAATCGTTGCATTTTCATTGGTTGAAAGCGACGAAAACCATTGCTCTCCTGCATGAATTCCCCAAATATAATCGGCTAAATTCGGATAATCGATAAATGGATTTCTATTCACTTGCCAAGTGTAGATGTAGTTATTTCTGTTCATTTCAAAATCATCTCTGGCATCAGTTTGATTCCAAGACAACAACGATCCTAAATCTCCTAATTGTCCTACGGTAGTATCAGGAATATCTCCATTAACGACCTCTAACCCATTGTAACGAACAGCCATATAAAAAACGGATCGGGCCACATCACCTTTCCAAGAACCTTGTGTTCCACTTGGACCATTGTATCCTGTTAATCCGTAATCTTTGTTGCTTCGAGAGCTATTTTCTGGACCGTCTTCCGCACGAAGATGGTGTGCATCGGCATGACCGGCTGCAATATCATCTGCACTGGTGGGCAACCATACATTTATCCCATCAGGAGTATCTTCTGTAGCATTGGCAAATCCGCCACGTGATTGCGGATAGATATGCTCTCTGTTCCAAGAACCAATACTGCTGGAAGTAGTTTGAAAATCTAACTTGGCTCTGGGCGTTTCCACATACATTAACCAAACCTGATTGCTATTCAACGGGTTTTGATCGGCTACTTTTAAAATATCCGTTATATCTCCATAAGTATGTGCCCTAACTACCGCGGGGTTCGCAATAATATCTTGTAATCCTTGCTTTAAAGCAGCTCCGGACAATCCTTCAATTGAAGCGTAATAACCAACCGGTGCTGTACTGGCAACATTTCCAAAAGTTGGATTTAATGGCGTTCCGTAGGGCGAAGTAGTAAAATCATTGTCAACAATTCTGATTTCAACATTGTCGTTTCTTCGGTTGTAACCCAATGGCAAATCGCCAAACTTTATTTTCAGCACTTCATCGCCTTCATCTACAATATCATCAATTAGTGTAATGGTAGTAGTAAAAGTATTGGAACCTATAGGAATAAAAACTGAGGTCGCTCCGGTAAAATCGGCAGTATTGAAAGAACCATTGTTGAGTGTGAAAGAAAATGATAAATCACTCGTCACATTTGTTTGCGTTGTAAAAGTAATAGGAAAACTATCGCCTTCGATTTTGTGCGCCGTATTGGCCATAATGGTTACTCCGTTGAATATAAAACCGCTTCCGTCATTATTTGCTCCGGGTGTTGGTGCTTTGACTTCCCATGTTCCGTCTGATTTTCTTTGAATGGATTGTGATGTGCCTTGACTGTTTGCATTTTCATTTATTTGAGTGCTTACCCCTAGTAAAGGAAATAAGTTAGTGGCTTGTGCCGCCGCATTTGAATGAACCAAAGCATCAATCAAATTGGTCGTAGAGGCAGTAGTTCCCATAGGAAAATCGGCCGTTGATCCTAAATATAAACCAACTCCGTCAGGCCCATTCTGAATAGAGCTTATACCGAAAACCCTTTCCGGCACAGGTGATACCAAATTATTACCAATAAGAATCAAACCATTTGTATCGGTAGTTAAACCATTCAGACTTATAGAAAAATAACTGGTATCGGCTAAAGATCCTGTTCCGTTAAAGAAAACTAAGATATAGCCATTAAGGGAAAAATTGGGTGTTTCCGATTTTAATTCGATAAATTCTTTGTCATCGGTACTTGGCGTATCAGAATCGAACTCATTAATGAGCACCTGAGATTGTACTATTGAGGTGGACGCCATCAATAGACAGAAAAATAGTTTTTTGAGCATTAATTGAAATTTTACCAAATTTATTGATATGCAATCTATTAAAGCTACAATTCAATTTATTTGTGATAATTTAACTAATACAAAAATCCTTTTTAAAGAAAAAACTTTAAATAAAAGACGTTGACGATAGAATTTTACTACATGAAATCTGTGGCTTTTTTTAAACATAAATACACTATTTTTACACTAATTATTATTTTAAATAATGCTTGAAATTTTAGGATATATTGGTGCTTTATTTATAGGCATCGTTTTGGGAATTACCGGTGGTGGCGGTTCCATTTTAACTGTACCGATATTGGTGTACTTACTCAATCTGAATTTTGTGATAGCCAGTGCTTACTCACTATTTATTGTTGGAACTACCTCAGCCTTCGGAAGTTTTCAGAACTTTAAAAAAGGATCCATCGACGTGAAAACAGCTTTTCAATTTGCCATTCCATCAGTACTTGGTGTTTATTTGGCTCGAAAATTTGTTGTGCCGAGTATTCCAGATCCGTTATTTTATTTGGGTTCGTTACAGCTAACCAGAGGCACTTTTTTAATGTTAATTTTTGCAGTTGTCATGTTGTTAGCGGCCATTTCGATGCTGAAAGAAAGCAAAGTCATCATAAAAGCGGAACATCAAAACAAGTATTGGTTGATTATCCAATTGTTTTTAGTGGGATTATTGATTGGACTAATTGGTGCCGGTGGCGGTTTTCTAATCATCCCGGCGTTAATGAAACTGGCTAAATTGCCAATCCGAAAAGCCATTGGCACCTCGCTTTTAATTATCACTATCAATTCCCTAATTGGCTTCCTTGGCGATGTTCAAACTACAATCATTGATTGGAAATTTCTGTTGTCATTTACTGCTTTATCAGTTATTGGTATTTTTATCGGTCTTTTTATTCAAAAATACATCAACGAAAAAAGACTCAAGAAAATTTTTGGGTTCTTTGTTTTGACCATGGCTGTATTCATTATTTACAAAGAGATATTTTCATAAAGTATTCTAAATTCAAATTGTTCCTACTTCTCTAATCTTTAAATTTGCATAAATCTTTTCCACTATGAAAATCGAACAAATATATACCGGATGCATTGCTCAAGCAGCGTATTATCTTGAAAGCAATGGTGAAGCGGCCATTTTTGATCCGCTCCGCGAAGTACAACCTTACCTCGACAAAGCCGCTAAAGACAATGCTAAAATCAAATACATTTTTGAAACCCATTTCCACGCGGATTTTGTTTCGGGACACATAGATTTAGCGCAAAAAAGTGGTGGCCAAATTGTTTATGGTCCAACGGCTGCTCCTGAATTTGAAGCCATAATTGCAGAAGACAATCAGGAATTTAAAGTAGGTAATTATACCATTAAAGCCATTCACACTCCGGGTCATACTTTAGAAAGTACTTGTTACCTTTTGACCGATGAAAACGGAAAGCAACACGGCATCATTACCGGTGATACTTTATTTATTGGTGATGTAGGCCGACCTGATTTAGCACAAGCCTTAACAGAAGAATTGACTCAGGAAAAACTGGCATCTTATCTGTTTGATTCGTTGCGAAACAAAATTATGCCTTTAAGCGATGAATTGATTGTGTATCCGAGTCATGGTGCCGGAAGTGCTTGCGGTAAAAACATGAGCAAAGAAACTACAGATACTTTGGGCAACCAAAAACGAACCAATTACGCCTTAAGAGCTGATATGACTAAGGAAGAATTTACCAAAGAATTATTGGACGGTTTAGGACTTCCTCCGGCTTATTTTCCTCAAAACGTGATGATGAACATTAAAGGGTATGAGAGCTTAGATTCAGTCATTGAAAAAAGCAATATTGGACTTTCGCCAAAGGAATTTGAAGCCGTTGCCAACCAAGGCGATGTAGTTGTTTTGGATGTTCGCCACGAAAATGACTTTGTAAAAGCACATATTCCCAATTCCATTTTTATAGGTATACAAGGTAATTTTGCACCTTGGGTTGGCTCTTTACTAAGAGATGTCAATCAAAAATTGTTATTGGTTATTCCACAAGGAAGAGAAGAAGAAACTATTACTCGATTATCACGTGTTGGTTTTGACCATGTTTTAGGTTATTTAAACGGTGGTATTGAAGCTTGGAGTAATGCCGGTTTTGAAACAGATAGTATTAAATCAATTTCTCCTGAAGAATTTTCCAGTCAATTAACCACAAACAGCATAGTGGTTGATGCCAGAAAACCGGGGGAATACGAAGCCGAGCATGTTGAAAATGCTGTAAATATTCCATTAGATACCGTTAATGAAAACTTCCAAAGCGTTCCTAAAGGAGATAACTTCTTTTTGCATTGCGCCGGTGGTTATCGTTCTGTTATTATGGCTTCTATCTTAAAATCAAGAGGAATTCACAATCTGATTAATGTGGAAAAAGGCATGAATGGCATTAAGCAAACTGCTGTTAATTGCACCCAATTTGTTTGTCCGTCCACCAGAAAATAATTATATAAAAAAAACAAAAAATTCACTTTATCCTATTGCAATTTAAATACATTTGCAGTCGTTAAAAATTTAAACCAAAAAAATGAAAAAAATAATTCTTTTAGTAGCCGTAGCCTTTGTTACATTCGCTTGCAATAATTTGGCAGAAGGTGAATACATCATCACAGGAAATATAAAAGGCATGAAAACGGGTCTTATATTCTTAGAGAAACAAAGTCCAATGGGAATGGGATACATGGCTATTGATACTGTAAAAATTGAAGACGGAAAGTTTGAAATCAAAGGTAAAACCACAGAGCCTGAAATTCATTTTATTCAAATAGATAAAGTAAACGGTAAAATTCCTTTAATATTAGAAGGTGGCGAAATTGCAGTAGAAGTTGACAAAGACAGTCTTTTCAAGTCTAAATTAACCGGAACTTACAGCAATGAAGAGTTTACCAAATTTAATGAAGGATCAAACAAGCTTCAAAAAGGAATGCAAAAGAAAATGAAAGCGTTTGAAACCAAAAATAAAGCCCTTATTGAAATAGTTGAAAAAACCAAAGATACAGCGATTGCCAACAAACTTAGAGCTGAATACGAACCTCTCCAAAAAGAGGCTCAAAAAAGCATGGAAGACTTCACTTTTGAGTATCCAAAATCACATCCAAAATCATTTATCAGTGTTTTGATTGTACAAATGATGATGAACAATCCAAAATATACTCCTAAAGAAATTGAAGACATTTACAATTCATTGGATGAATCTTTGAAAAAAACTAAACCGGGTAAAAGCATCAAAGAAAACATTGATGCCTTAAAAAAAAAGCCAGCGATAAGTCAACCGTAAGCCTTAATCAAATTGCACCCGATTTTAAAGCACCAAATCCTGAAGGGAAATTGGTTTCTTTAAAAGAGAGTTTAGGCAAAGTAACCTTAATTGATTTTTGGGCTTCATGGTGTCAGCCGTGTCGAGTAGCCAATCCGAAATTAGTGGCTTTGTATAATGAGTTTCACGGCAAAGGTTTTAATATCATTAGCGTTTCTTTAGATACTGATGCTTCCAAATGGAAAAACGCTATCACTAAAGACAAACTGACCTGGACACAAGTTTCAAATTTAAAAGAAATGGAAGATCCTATTGCAGTGCAATACGGAATTGAGTTAATTCCAACTACTTTTTTATTAGATTCCTCAGGAAGGATTGTTGGAATTGATTTACCTCATGAAGAAATGAAAGCCAAAATCAAAGCGCTTTTAGAGATAAAATAAGCCTTTTTGATGATAATACTTAAAAATCTCCTTCGGGAGATTTTTTTATTGCTTTTAAAACCAATAGCTTAAAAAAAGTTAGACAATTAAGTTCCGATTTTGTTTGTGAAGCTCAAAAGTGTTTTTATATTTGCAATCGCTAAAGGCCATGGGGAGATACTCAAGCGGCCAACGAGGGCGGACTGTAAATCCGCTGATTACATCTTCGCAGGTTCGAATCCTGCTCTCCCCACAAAAAACCGAAACTCACGTTTCGGTTTTTTTATTTTTTATCTAAAAACTAAAATCTCTACTAGTGATTTAACCACAAATCCCTATAAGCTTTATTTTTATCATAATCAGCAGCTTGCTTTTCAATATTAAAATAGCGGTTGCCTCTCGGATCATTGCCTACTCCGGCTAAATAAGCCCAATTCCCCCAATTACTGCAAACATCATAATCGATAAGCTGTTGCTCAAAATAACTCGCGCCATATCGCCAATCGAGCTTTAAATCATTGCAAAAATAACTCGCCACATTTTGACGACCGCGATTGCTCATAAATCCGGTTAACCGAAGCTCAATCATATTGGCGTCAACAAAATCAACTTCGGTTTGCCCATTAATCCATTTCTGAAGCGATACTTTATCGAATTTATTCATTGATAAGTCTTTATTTTGAATACCTGACTTTAAGAATATTTTATTTTGCTGTTTCTTCATCATGAATCTGAAATAATCACGCCACAACAATTCAAAGACCAACCAATAAGTCGATTCATTGGCTCCGAATTGAGATTCATATTTTTTCAGTTCCGAGTAAATTAATCTGGGAGCAATACAGCCTAAAGCCAACCAAGCCGAGAATTTAGAAGAATAATCAGCACCAATCATTCCGTTACGGGTTTCTTTATATTTTGAAATGAATTTGGTTTCAAAAAAATAATGGTTCAGTCTTTTTAAGGCTTCCGATTCACCGCCTTTAAATTGGATAACAGCTCTGTGGTCTATTGTAACCTCATCTAAACCCAATGCAGCTATTGTTGGCAAAATTGGTCGTGAAATTTCAGGTGAATTTACTTTCTTTGGCTTGTCAAACGATTTTCTGATGACAGCATCTTTCTCGGTCTTTTTTCTGAAATTAGTAAACACATCCGGAATGTCTTTTATAGAAAAAGGCAAATCTTCCGCATGGTATAAAGTACTCGTGCTAAAGGTCAACAATTCACATTGCAATTTCCAAAGTTCGGTCTGAACCAATGACTCCGTTTGCTTTTCTTCAAAAGCGACTTCACGTTTGACATACACTCTATGGGCTTTGTATTGTTTGACCATTTTAGGAATTTCAACTTCAGGTTTTCCTTTTAAAATTAATAATCCGGAACCTAATTCTCTTAAACTGTTATCCAAATCAAGTAAAGATTCTATCAAAAATTGCGCTCTGAAACTTCCCGTTTTTTGGAACCCGAAAGAAGTGGTTTCAAAATGAGAATCCTCAAAACAATACATCGGAATGATCATATCATTTTGAGAAATGGCTTTCACCAAAGTTTCATTATCAGTAATTCGCAAATCGGTTTTAAACCAAACTATTGCTGTTTTCATAGTTCATTAATGTTTTTTAAATAATAATCGGCTTGTTCTAATAACGCTACTTTATCTTCCGGCTTCATCTTGCGCCACACATTGTACATCATTCCGATTCTTGGATTTTTGGCCAATTTATCTTCATGTTTATCATAAAAATCCCAATACAAACTATTGAAAGGACAAGCCTTCTCACCTACTTTTTTAGCTTTATTGTAAAAACAACTGCCACAGTAATGGCTCATTTTATCGATGTATGCCGCCGAACTCACATAAGGTTTGGTACCTACAATGCCGCCATCGGCAAACTGACTCATGCCGCGAGTATTGGTGATTTCTACCCATTCTAAAGCGTCAATGTAAATTCCAAGATACCAGGCATCAACTTCATCCGGATGAATACCTGCCAAAAGCGCAAAATTTCCGGTAATCATGAGTCGCTGAATATGGTGTGCATAAGCATAATTTAGAGACTGATTGATGGCATCTTTCAGGCAATTCATTTTGGTTTTTCCGGTCCAAAACCAATCCGGTAATTTATCTTGGTGATTGAAAAAATTCATTTCAGCATACTCAGGCATTTTTAGCCAATAAATCCCTCGCATGTATTCGCGCCAACCAATGATTTGACGAACAAATCCTTCCAATTGATTGTATTCAATGACTTCAGGCTTTTGTTGCCATTCCGCGATGGCTCGTTCGATTACTTCCAATGGCGAAATCATTTTGGTATTCAATGAAAATGACAATCTTGAATGGTACAAAGACCATTCGTTAGGCGACATCGCATCTTGATAAGAACCAAATAAAGGCAAACACTCTGTCACAAAAAACTCCAGTAATTCTAATGATTGTGCTCTGTTGATTGGCCAAATAAAATTAGTAGAATCAATGCTTCCAATGGTTTTGATATCGGTTTGTGCGATCATTTCGACTATATCGGAAACATTGGTGTTGAAAACTAAAGGTCTTGTGGGCTTGTGATTTTTTGGTAACTTCTTTCGGTTGTCGACATCATAGTTCCATTGCCCTGTTGTTGGGTTATTACCTTCCATCAATATTTGGTGTTTCTTTCGCATCGCTCGGTAAAAACTCTCCATTAAAAAAGTCTTTTTGCCTTCAAAAAAATCGCCTAATTCATTTCTTGTAGCAAAAAAATGTTCGGTATCACAAACTTTGACCGGAATAGAAAGTCCGGCAGCAAAATTTTTCAGCACCAAATCAATCCGATATTCATCCGGTAGTTGGTATTCAAATTGTGTGTAATTATTATTATTTAGAATACGCTCTATATTAGTTTCAAAGGATTGCAAATTGTTTTCATCATCCAGTTTCAAATAAATAACCTGATGTTTATTGGATTGTAACTCATGGGCAAAAGCTCGCATCGAAGTAAAAAAACCAACTATTTTTTGGATATGATGGCTCGCATAATCGGTTTCAGTTCGAACTTCCATCATGACGTAAGTAACCGTTTCATCAATCGTTTCAAACCAAGAATGATTGCTGTTCAATTGATCGCCAAGGATTAATCTTAAGATCTTATTTGCCATAATTATCTGTTCATTCTGCATTTATCACTACAATATTTTACTTCGTTCCAAACTTTTTCCCATTTTTTTCTCCAAAAAAAAGGCCGATTACAAACGATACATACTTTATTGGGAAGGTTTTGCTTTTTTACTTGTCGCATTGGATTGTTTGTTTGATTTGGCCGTATTTACATGTTTTTTCAAAATTCTTTTGCCTTCTTGTTTTACTTCCTCTTTTTTCTGAAACTCCAAATGATATCACTCGCCTGTTTTCGCGTAGCTTCGATATCGACTATGGGAAACGGATAATCTTTCCCCATTTCACAGTCGTATAATTGTTGGTCTATCAAACTTAATTTCCAGGGTTCATGAAGTAAATGCGATGGAATATTGGCCAATTCGGGCAACCACTTTTTGATAAAAACACCTTCGGAATCATGTTCTTCCGAATTTTTAATTGGATTGTAAATTCGAACCGTATTGATTCCGGTCACTCCGGCTTGCATCTGCAATTGCGGATAGTGAATTCCCGGTTCGTAATCTAAAAACTGTCTGGCTAAAAAATGTAACTCCCGCCAATCTTGCCAAAGATTAAACACAAAAAAAGACACGAGCATCGCTCTCATTCTAAAGTTGATATAACCGGTTTCGACCAAACATCGCATACAAGCATCTACAATCGGCACTCCGGTTTTTCCTTCTTGCCAGGCTTTGATATAAGTTTCATTTTTTGGCTTGACCAATACATCAAAAGCGCGATTGATGTTTTGAAATTCAATACGGCATTCGGTTTCAAATTTTTGAATAAAATGACAGTGCCAATGCAATCTTGAAATAAAATTGGATAAAGCTCTTTTGTTTTCGGATTGATCATAATGCTGCATCGTATATTGATAAACCATTCGCATACTGATATTACCGTAAGCCAAATAAGGCGACAATCGGCTACAGCCTTTCCGGCTCAAATTCGGTTTTGAAATGTGCTTGCTGTAATTTACATAACGCTCTTTGATAAAACTGTCTAAATACCGCCATGCCCAATATTCGCCACCTTGTTGGAAATTCTTATTTCTGGTGGTGATTTCTGTGGACAAGTTTTTCCCTTTTAAGGAATCATAAATGGTCTTTTCTAAATCTAAAAAAACACCTTCTTTTAAGTCGAAAGTTTTGGGAATGCCTCTCATGGTTTGGTTCCACTTTTCATCCCATTTATCGCGATTCTTTAACTTGCGAACTACGCCATTGGTTTGAAATTCCTGCCAAGTAATTCCTTTTTGGCTGAATAATTTTTGAACGGCTATATCTCTATCAAAAGTTAGTTGGTTGCCGGTTTCCTGATGAGAAAAGACCGTATTGATTTGATAAATAGCTGACAAAGCTTCGAAAACAAATTCGGCTTCTTGATGAAAAATATAGAGTTGAGCGGAAACCTTGTTTAGATGGTTTTGCAAATCTTGTAATGATTCATAAATAAACCGCCAGTGTCTGATATCTGAATCGTGATAATTCATTACAGAAGGTTCAAAACAATACAATAATAAAATAGGCACTTCTTGTTGTTGCGCCATCCATAAGGGTTCATGATCGGTAAGTCTCAAATCCCTTTTGAACCATACAATATTGATTACTTTTCTATTCAATGGCAAAGATTGAAGTTATTTCTTTATCAGGTTTGGCGTAACTCAAACGGTCTAATCGAATTGTTTTGTGATAACTATCTAAACCGGAACAGGTAATGGTGTTGGCTTTTTCAATATCGATAAACCCATCTTCAAACAAACAATCTTCAGGAACAGAAATTTGTACAATCTCACCAACAATCATAGTCGTATTATTTATGGTGATATCGACTTTTTCTCTCAGTGCCATACCCAATTGTATAGCGCTTTCTTTTACAAATGGCGCTTGAAAGTCTTTTTTAAATTCGGGCGTTAAACCAACGGCTTCAAATTCGGACACCATAGAATCATATCGTGCAGAGGTTTGATGCGCTTTTTGATAAATAGCTTCATTGATATGATTTAAAGTGTAAAAGCCTGTACCGATAATATTTCTTAAAGAATCTCGCTCCGGCGGACTTGGTCTGAAAATCAAAGCCACAAGCGGCGGATTAGCGCCGAGGTGAAAAACAGAACTGAAAATGGCTAAATTTAAATTGCCTGATTCAGATTTGGTTCCAACCAGTGCAACACTTTTAAATCCACCCAAACTATTGATAAGATGAACCCGAACTTGCTTGTCTAAAAGTTTGATATCTGTTGCGTCCAAACAAGTATTTTTCATCTTCGTTTTGAGATTTTATTGTTCGATATGGCTCGTTGTAAGTTGCATTTAAAACGATCTATTCCGTCGACACGTTTGGCTAAATGTTTGGTTTTGCAGTTTTCAACGCGTTCGCGCCACAATTTGTAACTGCTGAACTTTAACTCTTTTTTCATCAAAGCTTTTACATCAGCTTCCGACAAATTAAATTGGAATTTTATGGCATCAAAAGGAGTTCGATCTTCCCAGGCCATTTCGATAATTCGATCTGTGTCAATTTCAGATAAACGACTTTTTTCTTGTTTTGTAAACACCATATCATTATTGTTTAACATTTAATAAATAAAGTTAAACAAAAGTATTGATTTTAAAATTAATAAAAGATGAATTGATAAGAAGATTATGAAATTGATAACACTCCAAATCATACAATCCTTGCATCTGAAGAAACAAGGATTAAGAAATAATAGTGGAATTTGACCTAAAGAGGTTTACTTTTTCGAACCTATAGTAATATCATCAATTTTGATTACTTTTTTTAAATTCTCACACAAAGGACTTTCCAATAATCTGATTTGGTTTGCTACTAATTTGGAGACTTCAGTTGCGCCTAACAAAGAATAATGAGTGTTGTCTGTTTTTCCTTCGGGATAGTAAGCCACTTCACCGGGTTTAAAATGCAGGTGCAATTCTTTAGATTTTTCAGGACCATAAGCGATTTCTAACATTTCGGTATGGAATTCTAGTTTCTTGGGTTTATTCAATGTGTGTGGAAATTAAAAGGGTATTATATATTTAGGAAAATAAATAAACAATGATTGTCAATTAAACTAAAAACGAGGAAAAAAAACAACATCCTAATAATAAGAACACAATTAGATTTTTTGGTTTTTAACTTCTTAATAGTCAACAAAAAAAGTGTATTGATGAAGCACAAACCATCAAATTCATCGAATCACATTGTATGTGAAATTGGTAATTCAATTTCATCTGTGCTAAAAACAATTCTTAAGATAAATTTTGTTGAAGATATATTCAAAAAAAGTATCTTTGGTTTTCTAAAATATATGCTATATGAAATCAAATCTAGTTTTTAGTTCACTTCTAGTAGTTTCCCTAGTGCTTGTCTCTTGTAAAAAAGAGGATGAAGCTACTGCAACAGCAGATGAAACTCCGAAAGAAATAATAATGCCGAGAGTGCAATCCATTCCAATGCAAACTACTACACAGCAACAAACAACCCAAAATGCAGTTCCTGTTCAAAACCAACCAATGACGGCTAATCAAACCATTACACCAAGCCAAATTGTGACTACAAAAAAAGGGATGAATCCGCAACACGGACAACCTGGGCATCGTTGTGACATTGCAGTTGGAGCACCTTTAAATTCTCCTCCGGGGAACGCCAATCAACCAAAAGCTGGAAGTGCAATTACCCAACAAATAGATCCTAGTAAATTTACAACGCAAACACAAACTTCTCAACCAACTACAACACCGGCAATTTTGAGTCCGAATGGAACGGCTACTACCACAACAGCTCCGGGAATGAATCCTCCTCACGGACAAGAAGGACATCAATGTGGTATTGCTGTTGGCGCACCTTTACCTAAATAATAAAAAAAGCAATTCATAAAAAAATCCCATCTCTATTAAAAGATGGGATTTTTTATTTTAAAACCAATTGGGCTTACTCTAATGCAAAAGTTACAGTAACATTAGTATTGATTTCCAATTCACCAATAGCTAAGGTTTCTCTTGGCATAGCATCTGTAGCCATTGCCATCATACCGCCTTTGTACATTGGTTGTGGTACATAAACACTTGAATTATCCGTAATCAATAATGCTTTGCCAACTTTTTGTCCTAAAACCGAAACATAATCAGCAGCTTTTTGTTTGGCATTCAGCATTGCTTTCTTTCTGGCTTCTCTTTCATGGTCTTCCATTTTAGAAGACTTGAATTCAACTCCATCTATCGAATTCACTCCTGCATCATTCAATCCCATCATCACTTCATCATATTTTGATAAATCTTTGAGGGTAATGCTTAGCGATTGATTGGCTTGAAAATTGTATTTTTTCTTTTCGTAATCGTAACTTTTCCCTAAGCTAACGTTGTTCGTTTTATAATCTGTAGCAGGAATACCGCTTTTCTTTAAAAATTTGATCACTTTATCTACTACCTCATCATTCAGCGTTTTCACTTCTTTGGCATCTTTACCAGAATTTTGAAAACCTACTGTTACCACCGCTTGATCTGGGATAATTTTTATTTTCCCTTCTCCGGTTACGGAAATTTGTGGCACTTGGGCTTTTTGTTCTTGCGCATTAGAAATACCTGCGACTACTAAGGCTAAAATTAAGATTGCTTTTTTACTCATAAGATTAAAATTGTTTTTCTGGTATTCGTGAATCTTCGATTTCATAATATTTTTGTTTTAATTGTATTTGTCCGATTTCAAAAGTTGTGCCAATTATAATTATAATTTTCCCATTTTAGCCAGGATAAATAAAATGACAATGGGAATGGCTAATAATACCACTTCATAAGTACTTTCTTGAAATAATCTTGGAGCTTCTATTAGAGTAATGGCATAACCACCAATAGCACCACCAAAATGCGCCGTATGACCTATATTGTCTCGCTTTGCTTTCATTCCGTAAATAGATCCCAGCAAATAGATAAAACCAAAAATATAGCCCGGAATAAATCCATAGATGTACATATTTGGTTGTAACAATATGGCCGAATAAATAATCCCTGTCACTGCTCCCGAAGCGCCAACTGCTCTATAATTATATTCATTTCCATGAAAAACCATGGTTAACAAACTGCCGAAAATCAAACTTCCTGCATAAATTAAAAGAAAAGTAAAATTACCGAGTTCTCCATAAACAATCGGAGCAAAGAAATACAAGGTAAGCATATTGAAAGCCAAATGCATTTCGTCAACATGAAGAAAACCGGAAGTTAGCATTCTTATTTGCTCTCCGGCTCGAATACTCCCCACATGAAATTCGAATTTTCTGAAAAATAACTGATTATTAAACCCTTTTATACTTATAAGAACATTAGCCAAAATAATCCCTAATAAAAATATGTTGAGCATGTTTGAAATATTTCTGTAAAAATAATAATACTTCTTTAGGTTTTGTTAATGTTATCCGTTTAAAATCACTTTTAACTTTATATTTGCATAAAATTTACCAGCATGCAATTTATTGTCTTTATTCTTCTTTATCCTTTACTTTGGTTGATCTCTATATTACCTTTCAGATTATTATATATTGTCTCCGATGCTGTTTACGTTTTGGTCTATTATGTTATCCGATATAGAAGAAAAATTGTTAGACAAAATATAACTTTAGCTCTACCACATTTGTCTAAAAAAGAACAATTAGCGGTAGAAAAAGAATCCTATCGTCACCTGTGCGACATGTTCTTGGAAATGATAAAAACAATGACCATTTCAGAGAAAGAAATGGACAAGCGATTCACTTTTACCAATTTAGAATTGTATCAAGAATTAGAAAAAGAACAAAAAAGCATAGCCTTAATGTGTGCTCATTATGCCAGTTACGAATGGGTGGTTTCTATGAACAAACACATCTCTTTCGAAGGTTATGCCATTTATAAAAAGGTAGCCAACAAACACTTTGACAAATTGGTAAAGGACATCCGCTCTAAATTCAAAGCAACGCTAATTACCACTAGAGAGACTATTCCAACCGTTGAAAAAAATTATAAAACAAAACACCTAGGCATCTATGGTTTTGCCAGCGACCAATCGCCACAATTAAGTAAAACACACCATTGGGGAACATTTATGGGCATTGAAACTCCGATACATACCGGTGCCGAAATGTTAGCCAAACGCTATGACATGAATGTAATTTTTCTACGCACTAAAAAAATAAAACGCGGTTATTATCAAGCTACTTTTGAATTGATGTTTGACAATCCAAAAGAAGTGCCGAATTATCAGATATCGGATGAGTTTTTAAGACGTGTAGAAAAACAAATCTACGAAGCGCCCGAATATTATTTGTGGACACATAAGCGTTGGAAACACAAGAAAAAATAGACCGCAGAAAACAGATTTCAGTTATTTAGTGGTGAACCAAGATTTTACCATGGCTAATTCTGAATGTTTGGCGTTTTTGTGATTAAACTCATTGGTTTTTGAGTTGTATTCGTAATCTTTAGCCCAAGCTGAATGATTTTGTGCCAACGATTTTATGCTTTCACAAACAAACTGTATTTCTTCTGAAGTTGTTGTCGGGTGAATTGACATTCTAATCCATCCCGGTTTTTTGATTAAGTCCCCTGAGGTAATTTGGCACACCAAATCATGAGAAGTTTCTTGGTCAACATGCAATAAGAAATGCCCATAAGTTCCGGCACAACTACAACCGCCACGAGTTTGGATTCCGAATCGGTCGTTTAATAATTTTACGCCCAAATTAAAATGCAAATCGTCAACATAAAACGAAATCACTCCCAATCGGTCTTGGTGTTGATTGGCTAAAATATGAATGTTTGCTATCGAATTCAATTCGGCAAATACATATTCCACAATTTCATGCTCACGTCCTAAGATGTTTTTCACGCCCATTTGTTCTTTCAACTGAATCGCTAAAGCGGTTTTAATCACTTGCAAAAACCCAGGTGTTCCACCATCTTCACGGTCTTCAATATTATCTATGTATTTGTGTTCGCCCCAAGGATTTGTCCAAGAAACCGTTCCGCCACCAGGACAATCTGGCACATTATTTTTGTATAAATTTTTATTAAAAATCAACACGCCTGAAGTTCCGGGACCACCCAGAAATTTGTGTGGCGAAAAGAAAATAGCGTCTAAATAGCTTTCGTCATCCGGATGCATATCGATTTCAACATAAGGTCCTGAACAAGCAAAATCTACAAAACAAACCCCATTGTTTTGATGCATTAACTTCGCCACTTCATGATAAGGCGTTCTTATTCCGGTAACATTGGAACAAGACGTAATCGAAGCAATTTTGAAACTTCTGTCTTTGTATTTTTCTAATAATGCTTTGAATTCATTCATGCACAACAGACCTTCATCATTCGCCGGAATTACGACTACATCAGCAATCGTTTCCAACCAAGATGTTTGATTTGAATGATGTTCCATGTGCGATATGAATACAATTGGTCTTATTGCAGCAGGAATATCAGTAAATGCTTTTAAATTTTCAGGTATTTTTAAGCCCAAGATTCTTTGAAACTTATTCACTACGCCTGTCATTCCTGTTCCGTCGTTGATTAAAACGTCATTATCATTGGCATTCACATGCTTTTTAATAATGTGACGGGCTTCGTGGTAAGCCATGGTCATGGCAGTTCCGGAAATAGTAGTTTCAGTATGTGTATTGGCCACAAAAGGTCCGAACTCATTCATCAATTTTTCCTCTATCGGACGGTATAATCTTCCGCTGGCGGTCCAATCTGTATAAATGATTTTCTTCTTTCCGAAAGGAGACTCAAACTCTTGGTCGATTCCAATAATATTTTGGCGAAATTGTTGGAAATACTGCTCTAAAGCCGTTTGGGTTTCTGTGGTAATCATAATGCAACTATTTGTGTTCAAAGATACATTATTTTTAATTTTAGGTCAAAAAAAATACTATTTATTGATAAATTCACAAAAGTCTAATAGGTTTTAAACCTTAACTGTTGGAGATAAGTCTTAACTAGAAATCTCTTTGAATATGAAAAAAAGTTTATCCCTGCTGATGGTTGTACTAGGAATAACCACAGGTTTTAGTCAAGAAGACAATCGTCCTATAAATACCGGTGATGATTTTAGTTTGGAAGGTGCTTTGGCCCTATTTAAAAAAGCCAACTCCTTAGAAGAATTTGAAAAACTCCTCAACGAGGAAAACAACCATGTCAATAATCTTGATCTCAATAACGATAACGATATTGATTACATTGTTGTGGAAGACATCAAAGAAGGAGATTCTCATGTTATCCTTCTGAGTACTTATCTCAATGAAAAAGAAAAACAAGATATTGCCACCATTGGCATTGAAAAAACCGGTGTAAGCCAAGCAGCACTTCAGATTGAAGGGGACAAAGATTTATATCCCGAAAATACCATCGTTGAGCCAATTGATGAAAAGGAATCGATTAAAAGTTCTAAAGGTGGACCTAATATTCCTGAAATAGACATTCAAATAGTTTCCGTCAATGTTTGGCTTTGGCCAAGTGTGCGCTTTTTATACGCTCCGAATTATGTGGTTTGGGTTTCCCCTTACCGTTGGAGAAACTATCCTCGTTGGTGGAAACCTTGGCGACCAATTTCACACCCCGTATTTTATGCCCATTGTGCACCTCACCGCGTTTATTATCGTCCGGTAACTACGCGCAGAGTAGTTGTTGCTCGCAAAACTTATAGTTCCAGAAGACATTCCTCTACTCTAGTGGTGCACAATCGCCGTGGAACTACAGTGATTCACAAAAACAAAAGAGGCAATGTAAAAGCCGTGAAAGTAAGAAGAACTCCGGTAAGAGGAAGAAGATAAAATTATGAACAAGAACTCTCTTTGGTCTTTACGTTTAGGTTTCTCGGGAAAGCAAAGTAATCTCATTCAAAATATGGGGCTCCCAAAGTTTCTCGAGCAATCTTATGCCTCAAAATTGGACAAAAACGTGCCTTCTTTTTTAAACAATAGTCCAAAATCAATTCAAGAATTAAGAGCCAAACGACAAGCACTAAAAAGTACTTCTCCCGAAGAAGCCAAAGAATTACTCAAAATAGAACTCCAAGTTTCTCAAGAAATGAAAGCTTGGTGGTTAGAAAAAATGATAACCGAAGAATTTCCGCTGCGCGAAAAAATGACTTGTTTTTGGCACAACCATTTTGTTTCCACTTTTCAAAAAGTAAAAGTCAATCATTGGATTTTTCAGCACAACCAATTGCTTCGCGAAAATGCTTTCAGCAACTTTAAAACCCTGACCAAGCAAATCATCCAAACCAATGCCATGGTTCGTTATTTGGACAATGTCGACAATCGAAGAGACAAAATTAACGAAAACCTCAGCCGAGAATTATTAGAATTATTTACGCTCGGCATTGGGAATTACACCGAAGACGATATTAAAAATGGTGCCAAAGGTTTGGCCGGATTAAACATAGGTGAAGACCAAGCCATTTATCGTAAAATTCTTGAGAACAATGATACGATTACCTATTTTGGTAAAACCGGCAAATTCAAAGCAGATGAAATGGTTGATATTATTTTCGAACAAAAAGCGGTTCCTTACTTATTGACGCGAAAAATACTAAAGTGGTTTATCTATGACAACCCATCGGAAGCATTGGTAGAATATTATGGTGATTATTTCCGAAAAGTAGATTTTGAAATCAAACCGTTGCTAACGAAAATCTTCACGGAAGAATTCGCCAAAGACAATGCCGGAAGCAAAATCAAAGACCCATTGGTTTACATTATACAATTGATGCACGAGTTAAAAGTCGAGCAATTGAACCCGAAACTTATTGCATTTTACCTTAAACAACAAGGCATGGATTTGTTCAATCAACCTAATGTAAAAGGTTGGAATGGTGGCAAAGAATGGCTAACATCCCAAATCTATTTGCAACGCAACAATGCCGCCGATTTACTTTGCAACGGCAAAAGTTTGAGCCGAAGAAAACAATTCAACGATGATGAGATGATTAATGAAAGTATGAACCAATTGGTGAAAGTAAAACTGAATTGGAACAAAACCGGCAACAACAAAACCATCATAGCCGAGCTTTCAGACAGATTGTTATTTCATACTGATGACAATTTGCAGAAAGATTTTGAAGCGATTTTAAAATACGATTTTAATCCCAAAGCTGAGAATGCCGATTCTGCCGTATTGCGATTGTTCAATGCGATGATAAAAACACCCGAATACCAATTGATTTAGCCATGAACAGAAGAAACTTTTTATCGTTGACAGGCACATTTACCGGCGGTGCCTTATTGCTGCCCGATTTCCTTCATGCTTTCGGGATTCAAGCGAGCTTGGTGATTGGAGAACAATGTTTGGTCTTCATTCAACTAAACGGCGGCAATGACGGTTTGAACACATTTATTCCGTTTGAGAATCCTTTGTATTATGATTTGCGTACCAAAATCGCGCTTCCTAAAGACACTATCATCAGCAAAAACAAAGGCATGGCGTTTCATCCGGCGTTGAAAGATTTTGCGAACATGCAGCAAAACGGTGACTTGAGCATCATTCAAAACGTAGGTTATCCAGAGCCGAATCGCTCGCATTTTCGCAGTCAGGAAATTTGGCAAACCGCTTCGGGTTCGAAACAGTATTTGAATGAAGGTTGGCTCGGACGCTACCTCGATTTGCAATGTAAAGACCACCAACCTACAGCCGGCGTGAATTTGGATTCGATAGATAATTTGGCGCTAAAAGGTAACGAACCCAATTTCATTACTGTCAAAGATCCAAATCGTTTTAAAATCAGAACTGACAATAACGATACTGTAAAACTTTCCGATAATCCGCAATTAGATTTTGTTCGAAAAATTGCCAATTCAGTTTCCGAAGGTTCGGATGAAATTCAGAAAGCGATTGCGAAATCAACTACAGAAATGAGTTATCCTAAAACCAATTTGGGCAAAAATTTAGAATGGATTGCCAGATTAATCAAAGGAAATTTGAACTCCAAAGTCTATTACACTTCTCAAAATGGTTATGATACTCATGACAATCAGTTGAACATCCACCAACGCAATTTAACAGAATTGAACGATGCAGTTTTTAGCTTTTATACCGATTTGAAAAAAGCCAAATTATTGCAAAATGTAACCCTAGTAGTTTTCTCAGAATTTGGGAGAAGAGTCAAAGACAACGGTAACGGAACCGACCATGGAACCGCCGCTCCGATGTTTATCATTGGCGGAAACAACACTGGAAAAGTCATAGGTAACAATCCCAATCTAAGCGATTTAGATAATGGTGATTTAAAACATGAAACCGACTTTAGAAGCGTTTATGCCGGTTTACTTCAGAGCAAAATGAATTTTGATTATGCCAAAATCGGGATTACTGCTCCACCGATAAAAGGGTTGTTTTTCTAATTGTACTATTTATTCCATACAAAGCTGTAAGAAATCCCTATTGTGGGGTTTTTTTTTACAAATTAATTCCTCATCTTTGGTATTACTAATCAAAACATTAAGGCAACATGAAAGTTTACGAATCAACAGGCACTTTTAACCCGGGTGATGGAACCTTCTCTATTACCATTCAAACTACTGATATCAGTCCGGATGCATTTTATATCAGCCAATATTACAATATATGTAATAAAAATCGATATGCGATAGTGGGCATCCTTGAAACTAAAGATAAAGACGCTACCGATTTTTCTTCCTATCCGCCTAATGAACTGCTTATTCAGGAAGACGTGCCCTTTGGCGACCTTGACAATTCCTATGTTGTAGCTGGTGACAAAGACATTTGTGACATTACCTCCGCTGACGAAATTGTAGTTTACATTCACGACGGGATTGGTTTTGACCCGACAACCAATGAGGATGACAACAAATACATCGAAAACTATAAATTAGGCATTTATGTGCACTTAGCCGGTGGATCACCTCCGGGAGTTGGTGGACCAGGTAGTCTAAATGATTAAATCTTCTTCTATGAAGTCAAATCCAATTAAATTCATTTTTATAGTGCTTTTTTTTTTTAGCACGATCATAACTGTTGCTCAAAACGCAGCTTTAAAACAATTTGAATCTGAATTTGACAATCTAGATTATAAAACTCGTTTGGCTGAATTAAAAAAGTTTAAGCCAGGCGAGCTATCCTTAAAAGACCAAGCGCTTTTTGAACATTTATCGGGTAAAACCCAATACCTAAATAGCTCCGGTGTCGGTGCCGTAGAGCATTTTGTTAAGTCCAAAGAATTATATCTTCAAGCTAAAGATTTTGATAAAGTAGCCGAGCTGTTAGTAACATTAGCCGAACAAAAAAGTTTGAGTGATTATCAATATGCCGATTACAAACCTTTGTTAGATGAAGCTATTATCTATGCCGAAAAAAGTAAGAATCCAAATTTATTATGCAAAACCTATAAACAGATTGGAAAAAGCATTTATAAGTTGGAACCTCAAAAAGCGATTCGTTTTTTTCAAAAAGCGATTGCAATTGCCAATAAAAACAAGCTATTTATTCATGAGATTAAGATTAATGGCAACATTGGAGTTACCTATTTTGAAGTACTTAATGATTTAAAAAAAGCACATTATTATCATAATTTATCTTTAGAAATAAGTAAAAAACACAATTATCAGGAAGGTATAGCTTATGCCTATGTTAATTTCGCAGCCATCTGTCGCAAAGAAAAAAAGTATGACACTGCTTTAGAGTACTATGAAATGGTTCAAGATTTAAAATTTGACAATTACAGAGCTAATTTTGATCTGCATGTACTCCAATTCATATCGGATACTTACAAAGAGATGAAGAATTATGAAAAGGCTTTTGAATATCTCGATAAGAAAAAAGTGCTTGAGAAAGAACTTAGCGATCAGGAAGAAAATAAAATCATCCGTGACATTAATACCAAATACGAAACCCAAAAGAAAGAACTCGAAAACAAAAACCTAAAAATCAAAGACCAACAAAACAAACTGATACTCTACGCGTTTGTTGGTGTGTTTTTGCTTTTTGTGATTGGGGCCTATTTCAGAATCCTAAACATAAATAAAAAGAAAAGAATTGCCGAGCAAGAAAAACAAATTGAAAGCCAAAAACTAGAAAATGTACTCAAAGACCAAGAGTTGCATGAAATAGACAAAATGTTAGAAGGTCAGGAAAAAGAACGGCTTAAAATTGCCAATGATTTACACGATAACTTGGGCAGTATTTTAGCCACTTTGCGACTCAATTTTCAAAATTTGTACCAACAAAAAGAAGGTATCAATGAAGAAGAACAAGAAATGTTTGCCAAAACAGATGATTTGATTGAAGAAGCTTACCAAAAAGTTCGTGGTATGGCGCATGCCAAAAATGCCGGTGTAATCGGTAGCGAAGGCTTGGTTCCGGCAGTACAAAATATTGCAAAAAAAGTAGCGATTCCGAATAAACTTAAAGTACAAGTAATCCCATTTGGCATGACCAAAAGATTAGAAAATGCGCTCGAAGTCACGCTTTTCAGAATGATTCAAGAAATCTTGACCAATACCATTAAGCACGCTGAAGCCACAGAAATAACCATAAGTTTAACCCAAGACGAAGACAGCATCAACATTCTCATTGAAGACAACGGCAAAGGATTTAATCCAAAAGCTATTGACAAAAAAGAAGGCATGGGATTGAACAACATCCAAAAGAAAACCGAACAACTCAACGGTACTTTCAGCATAGACAGTTTTGAAGGAAAAGGAACTACCATCATTATAGACATCCCAATATGATAACGCTAATTATTGCCGAAGACCATCAAGCCCTGATTGACGGAATGAAATCATTTCTGAAAAATGAAAATGACATCAAAATCATTGGCTATGCTAATGATGGCTTAGCTCTTATAGACATTGCGCGCCTACTCAAACCCAATGTGATTATTACTGATATTCGCATGCCCAAATGCGACGGCATCATCGCTACCAAAACCATCAAATCCGAATTGCCACATACCAAAATCATCGCCTTCAGCATGTTTGACCACGACGATGCCATTTCACAAATGAAAGAAGCCGGCGCTTCGGGTTATATTATGAAAAACTCTTCCTTGCAAACGGTTTTAGATGCGATTCGTGCGGTCAACCAAGGACATTCTTATTTTGTCAATGAAACAGATAATGAATACGAAACACCCAAAAATGAATTGTTCTTTAGCTCACGTGAAAAAGAAATCCTACAATTAATTGCAGAAGGAAAATCATCACAAGAAATAGCTGAAACCCTCTTTATTGAGAAATCAACTGTCGATTCACACCGCAAAAACATGTCAAAAAAAATTAAAGTTATAGGAAAAACCGATTTAACAAAATTCGCTTTAGAGCGCAAATACGACTATTTGTAGTAAATTTACATAAGAATCACGATAAAAAATCCCCATTGATGGGGATTTTTTTTTTGGATTTCTTTCCCGAATTTTAAACAATCAAAAAAAAGAAATATTTGATTCTTGATTGGTTGTAAAATAAAGCCCGTTGTTAATAAACTTTCTTAGTGGTATTTGAAGGATATATTTAAGGTTAGATTTTACAAAAAACAATTAGATTCATAATAATTTAAGTTTTGGTTAGTTAATAAGAAGAATCCTGCCCGCTTAAGCAAAAATTTTAGTGGTATTTGATAGTTGTATTAAGGGCAGGTTTTTTTATCCATAAATTAAAATCAATATATGCCTCAAAGAAATCTCAACCCTAATCTGGTCATTTCCTACCATAGCATGCGTCAAAGCATAGGATGGCTCGGATTAAGTTTACCCTTTCTCTTACTAGTGGGCAATTATATTATTAATGAATACAATTTACTCAATAACGACACTTTTGTAATGACACAATGCAATGTTTATACTGCGGACACCTCGTTCAAATCTTCCATCAGTCACTATTACTATACGACTGTTGGCGGACTTTTTACCGGAGTACTTTCTGCCGTGGCTTTGTTTATGTTTAGTTACCGTGGATATCCGCAACGCGATGAAGAGATAGTGCCTTCCGATAGTTTTATGACCAATCTGGCCGGGATTTGCGCTTTGGGCGTGGCTATTTTTCCAACGTCATCCTACAATTGCTTGTCCGATAATGTTCGTACTTTCATCAGCAGTGAAACTATGGGCTATGTACATTATATGTTTGCCGGGTTCTTTTTTATCACGCTGTCACTCATTTCGATTTTTAATTTCAGACGTACCGCCAAAGTTGAAGATTTCGGCAAAATGCCTTCGCATAATTTTTACAAATACTGTGGTATCGTCATGCTGGTTTGTATTTCGCTGATTTTGATTTATTCCGTATGGCTGGAAAACGATTATCCAGAGCTTGACTCTTATAATATTACTTTTATTTTAGAAACCTTTGCTTTGATCGCCTTTGGTTTGTCATGGCTAAAAAAAGGAAGAATAGACAGTAACTAATGCCTTAATATTCAAATAATTTATAACTAAACAAAAAAATCATGTGTTGGAACAAAGTAGAATCGCAGTGTAAAATGGTTTACAGCACTCCTTTCATCAATGCCGAAAAACCGTTAGACCGCAAGTTTATCATTCAAATCATTGCCGAGGAGTTTCCCGATTTTCCACGTGTACGCATTGCGGCCACGGTGGATAGCTGTTTTAAACTATTCCCTACGCCGGTGTCACGCCAAAAGCTACTGCACTTTGTGCAAATGAACTTGCGATAAAAAGACCTCTCTATACCTACCACTCCTCCCTCTTCCATTTTGAGACTTTGAAAGAGGGTTTTGGAGTGACAAAATAGTAATGCAACCCTGAACCCAAATCAGATACAAGTAACCTTATTGGAGATTGTATCTGATTTTTTTTTTTGAAATATACAAAACACTTAAAAGTGGTTGCATACATGATAAAAGTGGTTTTTGTATATTAGCAAGGGGAATAAATTGTATTTGTAATATTTTTAAGCAAGACATAAGGTAACCTAAAGAACATTTCGTTTTACAGAAACAAATACATGAATTATTTATGCACAAAAATTCTTTACCAAACTGGATAAATAGCGATTCTGATTTACAAATTCTTTTAGAAAATATTGATGCTCAAACTGTGAATGAATATGAAAAAGCCAGCATAGCTTTTGATAAATTAACTGAACTATATGGCTTACCAAAATATCCAGAAGACATACAATCTAGAGAAACTTATCAGGTTGGAGATTTTCATCTTTATAACTCAATTTCAATGTATGAAGTTTTAGGAAAACTAAAATTTGTAAACAAGTCAACAGAAGAATTAAAATCGAATGTTCTTCTTGCTGCATATTTAATTAAAAACAGTTTTGAACCAAACATTGATGATGAGCTTGATACTTATTTAGGTGACGATGAATTGTCCGGTTTCGGCTATAAAGGCAAAAGTGTAGATGTCGAAATGATTCCAATAAGAAATGGTGAAACTTGGTTTGACAAAGGTTGCGTGTATTTCATAAAAGAAGAGTAATAAAAGTCAGCCTATAACTGCGGTTTATAGTAACTGTGCTAAAGCTATTTCCGAATTTTCTCCGAAAATTCAAAGCCAAGTTTTGCAATTAGAATAATAAATAATCATACCTATTAAAATAGGTAAAACATTACCCATCAGCATAAAAACAACATGAAAAATTTAGCATTACTTTTAATGGCAGCAATATTAATTTCATGCAATGACAAGACAAACAATCTTGTTGATACCCCAAAAAAAACGAGGAATGAAGAAGTAAAAATTCCCAACAATACTATTGAGCCTGATAGCGCGAAAATTAAAGACTACCCAAATGAAGTAATGCTAGAAGACGATATGCTGTTTAACGGAAAACTAAAAAGATATTTTTCTCTAAAAGACTTCGAAAATGTCTTTGGAAAAGCAGACAGCATAAAATTATTAGCAGAGGAAGAACCATGCACTTATATTTTTGACACCGAAGTTCAAACTAACGATAGTAATGACAACCAGTATTTTTATAAAGATGGCTCTCGTTATGAAAACTATAAAGAAAAAGTTGCCGTTGACAAGTTTAAATTTTTAAAAAATAACTTCATTGTCTACCGAGGAAAAATACTAAGCTCCGCTACATCAATTAATGACCTTAAAAAACTCTTTCCAAATGCCATTCAAAACATAAAAACTATGGAGGTTGTTGGAGAAGGAAAACTACAAATAATTCAGTTAAGAGATGAGGAAAACAATCTTTCTGACGGACATATAAATGTCTATTTAAAAAAGGGGAAATTGTATTATATACATTGGTGGTTTCCTTGCTAACACACCGAATGCAAAATAGCGTAGAATAAAATAGTTGTTCTCAAAAAAGCAGTCATGAAGTTCTAAATTAACATCAACAAAGTCTAAAACAACATGGGAAAAGTCTAAAACGATATGGGAAAGTTCTAAAACGACTCCGGTAAGTTCTAAAATGACATGGGAAAAGTCTAAAACGACACCTGCAATGTTCGAAAAGGCACCTGCAACCTTCAAAAAGACAACTGCCAACTCTGAAAAGCAACCTGCAATATTCGAAAAGTGTCCTGCTAAGTCTAAAAAAGAACAGACAAACAAGGACAAATTAAAAACTGAATACATAATAGCATTCTAAAGAAAATGCTTAGCATAAGTTTTCAACTAAAACAAAAACCATGAAACTTTTTAAAAACATAATTTACTTGCTACTGACAATCATCCTAATCAGCTGCAACAATAAAACGCGCAACGCAACTCCTCAAGATACTAAAAAAGAACTCATCATTGGCGGCGGTTGTGACGGTTGTGAAATCATGTATGAAGGCATGCCCAAAGACCTAAAAGCTATTGACACCAGCGACGGTTGGCAGGAAAAAGGTCAAAAGTTAGTAATAGAAGGCACCGTTTTTAAACCAGACGGCAAAACAAAAGCTCCCAATGTGATTATTTATTATTGGCAAACAGACACCGCTGGTTTGTACTCTAAAACCAAAGAGGAAAACACCATTCATGGTCATTTGCGCGGTTGGTTACAAAGTGATGCCAACGGTAATTATAAAATCTACACGGTTCGTCCGGCGTCATATCCTAACAGTTCGATTCCGGCACACATTCATTTTGCTATTAAAGAACCTAAGCTCAACGAATACTATATCGAAGATTTGCTATTTGAAGACGATCCACATCTAACCAAAGTAGAACGTCAAAAGTTAGAACAACGTGGTGGCAATGGTATTGCCAAAACCAGTACGGTAAATAACGTGCAATATGCCAGACGCGATATCATTTTAGGAAAAAATATTCCGGACTATCCTAAACCATAAGCACAAAATCAAAACTTTTATTATTTCCAATTCTTCTTGAAGGCCATAAACTTCAGGAAAAATGAGTTACGACAAATATTTATTAAAAAAAAATGTATATTTATTGTTTATCAATAAATATTTGTTTTATATTTGTCCTGTTAAACTTTAAAATTCAATCCATATGTCAAAAACAAACAACTTCGTATTTTGGGTCTTGTGTATTATAGCCTGGATCATTTTTGTCGGCTTGTCCATTGAAGCAGGAGGACTAATAGTAAATTTCATTGTCAGTATTTACAACCCTGAATTTGTTCAAAACCTGTATCAAAAGTTGGACTTAATTCAAATGTATAAAGAGAGCAAATTAGCTTTTTTCGGGGTGTATAGCTTTATCCTAATCATTTCGATTTCGAAGGCCTGCCTGTTTTACACAGTGATCTTGCTAATGCACAAAATGGATTTGTCAAAACCGTTCAGTACTTTTGTTGCAAAAAAAATCTCACAAGTTAGTTATTTTGCCCTCTCAATTGGATTGTTGAGTTACGTTGCTAGGCACTTAGTTCAAGATCTAAAGCATTACGGTTTTGTTCCCGACAACTTAAACCAATTTTGGGTAGACAGTGAGGCATTTATTTTTATGGGAGCTGTGATTCATATTATTGCCATTATTTTCAAAAAAGGAGTCGATATTCAAAACGAAAACGATTTAACTGTTTAAGCTATGTCAATAATTGTAAACTTAGACGTGATGATGGCCAAAAGAAAGATGTCGTTAAACGAACTTTCCGAAAAGGTAGATTTGACTTTATCCAATCTTTCCATCCTAAAAACAGGTAAAGCCAAAGCCATTCGTTTCAGTACACTCGAAGCGATTTGCAAAGCCTTGGATTGTCAACCTGGTGATATATTGGAATATACAGACTAAAAGTTTTGTATATTTGAAAGGACTAGAAATTAGAAAAAATGGAACACAAAGGAATATCAATTCGGCCTTTCATTGGTTCAAAAGACTATGAAATATCAAGAAATTTTTACCAAGACTTGGGTTTTGAAGAAGTGGTTTTATCACCCAATATGTCTTATTTCAAAAGCAAGCAATTGGGTTTTTACCTGCAAGACGCTTATGTCAAAGATTGGATAGACAATACGATGGTTTTTATGGAAGTTGGTGATGTAAACCGCTTTTACAAAGAGTTGTTAGTTTTAGACTTACCATCAAAATACGATGGCGCTCGAGTAGTTCCAATACGGCAATTAGATTGGGGTAGCGAATGCTTCTTGCATGATCCTTCGGGAGTGTTGTGGCATTTTGGGGAGTTTATCAAACGATAGAATCTAAAAAACAACCACCGGAATTGAAATTTTTCTAACCACATAGAAGCATAGCTTTTTTTTCTATGACTCTATGTGGTTAAGTCTTAATACAACAGCTTCACTTCTTTCAATTCATAATACGCGATGGTATCGTCATTTAAAAGCACCGCCAATTTCCCATCACGAGTCACACATTTGATAATTCCCATAAACCGGTCGCCATTCGGAAATTCAAAAGCAGAAGGCTTGTCTTTTTTGAACAACAAATCGTTGTAATGCGCCCATGCTTCATCAGCTCTTTCAGGAAAAAGTATCAAATGTAGTTTCAATGATTTGATAAAACTTTGCGCCATTTCATCTAAATCATAAGTTTTGTTGGTGATGTTACTCAGCGAATTGGCTTGGGGTAAATGCTCAAAATCAGTTTGGTTTAAGTTCAATCCAAAACCAACCACTGCTGTAAAACTGCCATCAGACTTTAAGGTATTCTCTATCAATATGCCACCTACTTTTTTATTCTCTGCCATAATGTCGTTGGGCCATTTAACATTTACTTTCGATATGCCATTCATGGTTAGCAAACCTATTCCGGCCAAAGCGACCGCAATATTAAAATCGTAAATCGAAATCATATCTTGCGGAACATCTTTAATCAAAACACTGATAGTTAGATTTTTACCGGATTCGCTCACCCATTCAGAACCCATTTGTCCTCTGCCTTTAGTTTGTACCAAAGCCATGACAGCCGTGTAGTTTTCCAACCACTTTTCTTTGGCCAATTGCTTTAAATAGTCATTGGTCGAATCTATGGCATCGAGTTTGATTATAGGCATAATAGAAATAAAAATTGGAGGTAATTTTAAACTTTTGTTAAGCAAAAATAAGGACAAAAAGTAATACCTTTGCCAAATACACATAAATACTAGATGACGAAAAAAGCAATAAACACTGATGTACTCTTAGCGAGCATCATCAAAGGCATTGAAGAAGTAAAAGGAAATGATATTGAAATACTCGACTTAAGAGCTATAGACACCGCAGTTTGTGATTATTTTATCATTTGCAACGGTAACTCCAATACCCAAGTTAACGCGATTGTTAACTCTATCCAAAAATTAGTTTCCAAAGAATTAAAAGACAAACCTTGGCACGTAGAAGGTACGGACAATGGCGAATGGGTTTTAATGGATTATGTTGACATTGTGGTGCACGTGTTCCAAAAACAAATCCGTGAATTCTACAATATCGAAGGATTATGGGGCGATGCCCAAATTACTACCATTCCAAGTAACTATTAAAAATTGCGCTAAACACATATGGCTACCGAAAAGAAACCCAATAATTTTAAAGTAAGTCCGTGGTGGATTTACGCTGGATTAATCATCATATTCTTCGGATTAAACTACATCGGTGGTTCCGGTTTTCAGGATACTGCTAAGATTTCTTCGTCTAAATTCAACGAATATTTAGACAAAGGACAAATCGAAAAAGTGGTTGTTTTCAACAAAACTGAAGGTGAAGCTTACCTTACTGCCGCGGCTTTAAAAGACAAAGCACACGCCAAAGTTTCGAAAGACATGCTCGACAATGCCAATAAAGGACCACATTACTCTTTTGAGATTGGTAATGATGAAGTCTTCCAAAACAAAATCGAGAAAGCCAAATTAGATGGTAAAATTAAGGACTACGATTTTAAACCCAAAAGCAATTGGTCTGAGATATTTATCAGCTTGTTGCCTATCATCATTATCATCGGAATTTGGATTTTAATCATGCGCAGAATGTCTGGCGGTGGTGCCGGAGGTGGCGGTGGTCAAATCTTCAACATCGGAAAATCGAGAGCCAAATTATTTGACGAGAAAACCGATTTAAAAACCACATTCAAAGACGTTGCAGGATTAGAAGGTGCCAAAGAAGAAATACAAGAAATTGTAGAATTCTTAAGAAACCCTGATAAATACACTACACTTGGTGGTAAAATCCCAAAAGGGGCGCTATTAGTCGGTCCTCCGGGAACCGGTAAAACCCTTTTGGCGAAAGCCGTAGCAGGAGAAGCCAAAGTACCATTTTTCTCTTTATCAGGTTCTGATTTTGTGGAAATGTTTGTGGGTGTTGGTGCCTCACGTGTGAGAGATTTGTTCAAACAAGCCAAAGACAAAGCACCGGCGATTATCTTTATCGATGAGATTGATGCCGTTGGTCGTGCTCGTGGGAAAAACAATTTCTCAGGTTCGAATGACGAACGTGAAAACACCTTAAATCAGTTATTGACTGAAATGGATGGTTTCGGTACGAATACACATGTTATCGTATTGGCCGCTACCAATAGAGCAGATGTTTTAGACAAAGCTTTATTACGTGCCGGGCGTTTCGACCGCCAAATTTATGTAGACTTACCGGACGTGAGAGAGCGTAAAGAAATTTTTGAAGTGCACTTAAAACCTTTGAAAAAAGTAGACGGTTTAGATGTGGATTTCTTAGCCAAACAAACTCCGGGATTCTCAGGAGCAGATATTGCTAACGTATGTAACGAAGCAGCATTAATTGCAGCCCGAAATAACAAAACAGCCGTTGACAAACAGGATTTCTTAGACGCAGTTGACAGAATTGTTGGTGGTCTAGAAAAGAAAAACAAGATTGTTACACCGGATGAAAAACGTGCGATTGCCGTTCACGAAGCCGGTCATGCTACCGTAAGTTGGATGCTCGAACACGCAGCACCATTGGTGAAAGTTACGATTGTTCCGCGTGGACAAAGTTTAGGCGCCGCTTGGTATTTACCGGAAGAGCGTTTGATCGTTCGTCCGGAGCAAATGTTGGATGAAATGTGTGCCACTATGGGCGGACGTGCTGCTGAAAAAGTAATGTTCAACAAAATTTCTACCGGAGCTCTGAGCGATTTGGAAAAAGTAACCAAACAAGCGCGTGCTATGGTTACAATTTACGGATTGAATGAAAAATTAGGAAACATCACTTATTATGACTCTTCAGGACAAAGTGAATACAATTTCTCGAAACCTTATTCAGAAGAAACGGCTTTGGTTATCGATAAAGAGATTTCAAATTTAATCGAAACCGAATACCAAAGAGCTATCCAAATTTTGCAAGACAACAAAGAAAAACTGCAACAATTGGCTGATATTTTGATTGAAAAAGAAGTAATTTTCAAAGACGATTTAGAAACCATTTTCGGCAAAAGACCATACGACAATCACAGTGATGAAACCGTAGCGGATGCCGTAATCGAATAACATTTACCGTTTTTTAACATTTTTTTAAAATCTTAATTCAAAACATACTTTTGAATTAAGATTTTTTTATCTTTGAGGGATTTCAATCACAAAACTCGATTATACCAAACAAGCATGAGTCTTTTCAGAAAAATTTTTGGCACTAGTAATGATGCCTCTGACGAAGAAAGTCAAAGCGAATTTAACAATACTCCTTCCAGCTTTTCGCTACTACCCGTAGATGAGAAGTTTACTTATAATTTCAAAAAAAATGGCGGTAAGTTTTTGTATTGCGAAAACTTGAATGAAGTAAAAGATCAATTCCTAAATATCTTAGAGGAAAACGATTGGTTCGAATGTGAAGCATTATGTTATGAACCAAAATTATTCAGTATGCTTGATGAAAACAAGTTGCAGTACGACAAACCGGCTAACCCAATATTTTTATTCGCCAGCTGTGAAAATCTAATTGCCGATGAAGGTTCGGTGTTATTTTCCTCCAATCAAATCAAGCAAAACAAACCCAACGATTTACCCAATAACATTATCATATTGGCTACAACAAGTCAGATTTTGGAAACCAAAAGCGACGGATTGCGTGTCATCAAAAAGAAATATGATAAAGATTATCCAACCAATATTACTACTATCAAATATTTCGAAAAAGCTAAAGACGAAGATTTCCTGCAATACGGAAGCTCGGCTAAGAATTTATACCTCTTGCTTTTAGAAGATTTATAGCATGACGACTACCGTAACAAGAGCTTTATCCGGCGCAGTTTACGTACTGTTGCTTGTTGGCGCAACTTTATATTCACAATATAGCTTTTTGCTGTTGTTTGGTTTACTATTACTTTTTTCAGTGGTAGAATTCTGCAAATTGGTTTCGCTAAAACCTATTATTCCACTTGTAATAGCCACGGTTGGTTATATACTTTTCAACTTAAATAACACAGTCAAAACCAACGAGATTTTGTTGTTGATTGCGGCTTTACTGGTTTCCATTCGGTCACTTTTATTTCTATTTGAAAAGAAGGATAGATTTCTGGATGTACAAGCCAAATACGTTTTCCTGATTGGCTATCTCATCATACCCATCATCATTTTTACCAAAATTCCTTTTATCAATAACCAATATGTTCCCGAAATTATCATCAGCATCTTGGTAATTATTTGGTCCAATGATACTTTTGCGTATTTGGTTGGTATCACAATGGGGAAAAACAAACTATTCGAAAGAATTTCGCCTAAAAAAACTATTGAAGGTTTTGTTGGTGGTGTAATTTTTGCTGTCGTGGCCGGAATTTTATTAGCAGAATTTTACCTCCATGAACCAACCATCAGATGGATTATCATCGCGATGATCGTTAGTGCTTTTGGTACTTTAGGAGATTTAATAGAATCAAAATTTAAAAGAATTGCAGGCGTCAAAGACAGCGGTAACATCATGCCCGGTCATGGTGGTTTTCTAGATCGCTTGGATAGTATTATATTTGTAGCACCATTTGTTTATTTGTTTTACCAAATTATTTATTATGTTTCATAAAGAAGGTTATAAAATCATTTTCATTGCAATAGTAAGCTTTATCGCTGCATTATTATTGGCGGATAAGTTTATTTCTATTGCTTGGCTTAGAATTGCCATTCAATTGGTTTTTGTTTTCCTTTTTATCATGATTTTGCAATTCTTCAGAAACCCGAACAGAAAAATAATGCCAAATGAAAATTATTTTTTGGCACCGGTTGATGGAAAAGTGGTAGTGATTGAAGAAGTATTTGAAGAAGAATATTTTAAAGACAAAAGATTACAAGTTTCAATTTTCATGTCACCCATAAATGTGCACGTAACGCGTTATGGTGCTTCGGGTAAAATCAAATTCAGCAAATACCATCCGGGAAAATATTTGGTTGCTTGGCATCCAAAAGCGAGTACTGAAAACGAAAGAACAACAGTAGTGATTGAAACCTCTGCCTTTGGCGAAGTCTTATACCGACAAATCGCCGGCGCTTTGGCACGCAGAATTGTAAACTATGCCGAAGAAGGACAACAAGTCGTTCAAGGTGATGATGCCGGTTTTATAAAATTTGGTTCCAGAGTTGATATTTATTTCCCGCTAGGAACTAAAGTGGATGTGGCACTGAAACAAAATGCTGTCGGTAACCAAACGGTTATTGCCTCAAAATAATAGTCTCAAAACATGTCTGAAAAAGAATTAGAAGTTCGATTTCTGGAAGCCGTTGAACATGCTTCTAAAATGACACAGTCATCGTTGCCGCAAGATGTACAGTTGCGATTGTATGCCTATTATAAACAAGCTACTTTTGGCACTATTGAATACAACAACTCGTCTACTTTTGATTTGAGAAATGCTTTTAAAACCAATGCTTGGATGCAAATCAGTCATCTTTCGGTTGAAGAAGCTAAAGAATTATATATCGAAGCCATCAATGCTATTGTAAACGCAAAAAAATAAACTATGAAAAGGATTCTTGTTATCGCTTTATGTTTTTCTTTTACGCTCCTATTGTCTTCCTGTAATAAAAAAAAATTAACTGAAGTAGTTGAAGTTCCATTGCCTTCAGCTGAGGAAAAAATTACGATTGGACAACCTGATGATGTTAGTGCCGATGAAGGCCAATTTGCTTTAGCCAAACTTCCTTATGAATATAATGCACTAATGCCAAGCATTGACATCCTAACCATGGAAGTCCATTATTCCAAACATTATTTAACGTATACCAATAACTTAAACAAATTGGTTGCTGCCGATCCTTTGATGGTTGATTTAGCTATTGAAGATATTTTGAAAAAGTTAGACATGAACAATGCCGACTTGCGAAACAATGCCGGTGGTTATTACAATCACACATTATTTTTTGAAGGCATGGCGCCAAAAGCTGACGGACAACCCAAAGATACTTTGGCAACCATTATTAACCGTGATTTCGGTTCGTTTGAAGTGTTTAAAAATCAATTTTCTGATGCTGCTGAGAAGCAATTTGGTTCTGGTTGGGCTTGGTTAGTCGTGGATAAAGCCGGAAAATTATTGGTGACAAGCACACCAAATCAAGACAATCCTTTAATGCCAACCCAAACCGTAAAAGGAACACCAATTTTATGCTTGGACGTTTGGGAACACGCTTATTATTTAGATTACCGTTACAAACGCAAAAAATATATTGATGCGTTCTTTAAAGTAATTAATTGGAAAAAAGTTTCCGAACGATATTTAGAAGCAACAGCTACAAAATAAAAAAATCCCTAATCTTCGATTAGGGATTTTTATTTTACCAAATAACCACTTTCAAATTATCCGGTCTTCGCATTTTGCTTCCCGGCTTAATATTGAAAGCTTTGTGAAAATCAGGATTATTTTCTAACGGCCCGTTGATTCTGTATTTCGCCGGGGCGTGAACATCGGTTAGTAATTGTTGGGCTAACGATTCAGGTTTGATGTTCACCATCCAAGCGTAACCATACGCCAAGAAGAAACGTTGCTCCGGTGTAAAACCGCTAATTTTTTCTTTGTTTATATATTGTTTAGATTTTTTGAAAGCTTCAAACCCCATCACTACGCCACCTAAATCAGCTATGTTTTCCCCTTGAGTAGCATCACCGTTTACAAATTTGCCAGGCAAAGCTTCGTATTTACTGAATTGCTCAACGATTAGTTTGGTTTTGGCTTTGAACTTTTGCAAATCTTCTGCGGTCCACCAATTGTTCAAGTTTCCTTTTTCGTCATACTGACTGCCTTGGTCATCAAATCCATGGGTAATTTCGTGCCCAAAAGTGGAACCACCGATAATACCATACAACACTGCATCATCAGGCATTCTGCCTTCAAATCCGGGTACTAAAATATTACAAGCCGGAACACAAATTTCATTATTACTTGGACTGTAATAAGCATTATACGTTTGCGGATACATTCCCCATTCGGTTCTATCTACAGGCTTACCATATTTTGAAATCATATCTTTGATTGCCCATTTATTGGTTGCCATTACATTGGCTAAAAATGTTCCCCTATTAATAGTAACACTACTCAAGTCTTTCCATTTGTCGGGATAACCCACTTTCATTACGATTTTACTTAATTTGAATAACGCTTTTTTCTTGGTTTCTTCACTCATCCAATCTAAAGTTTTGATACGCTCGGCATAAACATCGCGGATATTGTTGCCTATTTCCAAAAGTTTTTCTTTGGAACCTTTTGGCAAATAATCTTTTACATAAACCTGTCCAATCAATTCGCCTAAAGAACCATCGGTTTGCTCTACTATTCGTTTCCAACGTGGTTTTTGTTCTTTTACGCCACTCATTACAGTAGAATAAAAATAGAAATTTTGCTTTTCAATCGCATTGTTCAAATAAGACGCATAAGAATTTACTAAATCCCATTCCAGGTAAGTTTTCCAATCTTCAACCGAGTAACTTTTAACCATTTGGTCTAAAGCTTTATAAAACTCAGGCTGACCAACAATAATAGTGTCGGCATTTTTAATTCCGATAGAAGCGGTCATTTGTTGCCAATTGATATTTGGCGTAGCACTGTTCATTTGAGCAATACTCATTTTGTTGTAATTCTTAATCGGATCACGTAAGGCTTCTAATTTTCTGGAGTTTTTGGCCAATTCGGTTTCCAATTTCATGATAATTGCAGCATTGGCTTTAGCAACATCAGTAGCCTTTCCAATCAATTGACCCATTTTCTGTAAATGCTTCACATACTCGGTACGAATATTTACCGTTTCTTTATCGGTATTGAAATAATAATCGCGATTCCCTAAACCTAATCCGCCTTGACCTAAAAAGACAGCATATTTCGCACTATTCTTATCGTCTTGTCCAACATATAAAGAAAAGGCCGGATTAGCACCGATAGTATGCAAGTAAGCAATCGTATTTAATAATGAAGGAACATCATTGATGGCTTTTATTTTATTCAAATCAGCTTTCAAAGGAGACAATCCTAATTTTTCTATCTGCAAAGTATCCATACCGGAAGCATAGAAATCACCGATTTTTTGTTCGTTACTTCCTTTAGGAGCATCAGTCATTTCAGCCGATTTCTCACAAATTTGCTTGATTTGAGAATTGATAGTATCGCCTATCGTTCTGAAAATCCCATTGCTTCGTTCACTATCCGGAATTGGATTCCGTTTGAACCATCCGCCATTGGCATACATAAAAAAGTCATCACCCGGATTAAGCGTTGTATCTCTGTTGGTCACTAAAGGATCAACAAAATCGGCTTCTTTTTGGTTACAGCTAACCAGCAATATCGCAGAAAATAAGCCTAGAGTAAATTTAGTTATTGGTTTCATAAAAGTATGTTTTGATGGATAATTGGACTGATGAACAGTAAAAATGTTACCAAATGTAAAACATTTGTTGAGATTGTAATAAAAAAACCATCCGAAGATGGCTTAGTCATTAGTCTTTGATTCCAAGTTTGTCTAAAATATCTTCCATCAAACACCATTTGGTTATGGAAGATTGCAACAAATTCGTTCCGACAAAAGCGGTAAACCACAGCCAATTTTGATTGACATAAATCGCCAATAGCAAACTGATTAAAATAAAAGTTCCGGCTACAGCTCTGATAATTCTATTTTTCATGATACTAGTATTTAATTAGATTTTTCAATGTTTAGTACGGCCACATTGAGTTGGGCCTTGGTTTCTTGTTTGGCGTTAAAATCCGCTACGAGTTGGAAAAACAAATCGACACTCTCTTTTTTTACAAAAGCGTAAAAGAGTAAGGATTCGGTTTCGTTCATTTCGGAAGCGAACCAATTGGTTTCGATAAATTCTTCCGAAACGTCTTTGTAACCCATTACATTTCGGTAACTAAACGCTCTGACATTGGCCTTTTTCAACAGTATTTTGATGTCTTTTTCAAATTCTGTTATAGCAGTAATGATTAATAGTTTCATAATATTACGAATTAGATTCTCCAGATTCGGAAGACGATGGAGTGTGATCTTCCCATTTTTTTCTTTCAGTGACATAATAAATCAACGGCACTACAATTAGTGTTAGTAACGTTGAAACAATCGCTCCAAATACTAAGGAAATCGCCAATCCTTGAAATATTGGGTCAAATAAAATAATTGAAGCCCCGATTACTACGGCACCAGTGGTTAATAAAATTGGCGTGGTTCTCACAGCTCCTGCTTCAATAATCGCTTGCTTCAATGGAATACCATCATTCAAACGAATCTCAATAAAATCAATCAGTAAAACTGAATTTCGGACCATGACTCCGGCCAAAGCAATCATGCCGATAAAAGAGGTTGCGGTGAAGAAAGCACCCAATAACCAGTGACCTAATACAATGCCGACTAACGAAAGTGGAATTGCCATCATCATCACTATCGGCGTTTTGAAATTTTGGAACCAACCCACAATCAACATGTATATAATGACAATCACGATTACGAAAGCCGCACCTAAATCGCGGAAAACTTCTAAAGTAATTTGCCATTCACCATCCCATTTTACGGTAAAATCACTTTCATCGGAAGGTTGTTCCATGTACAGTTCGTTGACTTTGTAACCTTTAGGTAATTGCATTTTTTGGAGTTTTTCATTCATTCCTAAAATGGCGTACACCGGACTTTCCAAATCGCCGGCCATATCGGCTGTTACATAAACAACACGTTTTTGGTCTTTGCGGTAAATGGTTTTCTGTAAAGTATCTTGAACCACTTTAACCAAATCACTCACCGGAACTACATTGCCATGATTGCCTTTGATTTTCAGATTTTGAATATCTTGTAAACTCGTTTTATCCTTATCGTCCAAAGACAATACTATCCCAACATTGTCATTCGAATTTTCATCATATAAATTGGAAATCGGGTATTCTTTTAAGATATAAGTCAAATTGCCTACGACTTGTTGCGGAGCTATTCCGTTTAGCATGGCTTTTTCTTTATCGACAACCAATTTATATTCGGTTTGATTGTCTTCAGTCATCCAATCGACATCAACGATATCCGTGGTATTTTCCAGAATACTTTTTACTTGATTGGCGACTTTGATTTGCTCTTTATAATTGGGTCCATAGATTTCCGCAACTAAAGTCGATAACACCGGAGGACCTGGTGGTACTTCTATAATCTTAACATTGGCAGCATACTTTTTGGCTATCTTTTGGATTTCGGGACGCACGATTTTAGCGATGTCATGACTTTGCAAATCGCGGTCTTCTTTGTGTAATAAATTCACCTGAATGTCGGCCATATTGCTTCCGCCACGCATATCGTAATGACGAACCAAACCGTTAAACGTAATGGGTGCGGAAGTACCAATGTAATTTTGGTAATTCACTACTTCCGGAACAGTAGAAAGGTATTGTGCAATTTCCTGAGTTACTGCCGCCGTTCTTTCTAAAGTCGTTCCTTCAGGCATGTCAATCACGACTTGAAATTCATTTTTATTGTCAAATGGTAACATTTTAACCGCAACCGATTTGGTAAAAAACATCAAGACCGAACCGATTAGCAATAAAACAGTTATTCCTAACATCAAACGACGCTTTTTAGAACTTTCTAAAAATGGACGTTCCATTTTACTGTAGACTTTGTAAATCCATGACGTTTCTATTCCTTGTTCGGCTTTGTGTTCTTGGGTTTCTTTTTCATGTAATAAATGGTAACCCAAATAAGGTGTAACGGTAAGTGCTACAAACAAAGATAACAACATCGCAATCGAAGCGCCAATTGGCATCGGACTCATATATGGCCCCATCATCCCCGAAACGAAAGCCATTGGCAATATGGCTGCGATAACCGTAAAAGTGGCTAGAATGGTTGGGTTTCCAACTTCATTAATAGCATAAATGGCAGCTTGTTTGAACGGTAAACGCTTCATCTTGAAGTGACGGTGCATGTTTTCGGCAATGATGATACTGTCATCTACGACAATGCCCACTACGAAAACCAAGGCGAATAAAGTGATTCTATTCAAAGTATAACCCAACATATAGTAGGCAAATAGTGTCAAAGCAAACGTCAAGGGCACCGAAAAGAAAACCACTAATCCACCGCGCCAACCCATCGCCAACATTACTAAAAGTGTGACCGCAATAATCGCAATGCCTAGATGCAACAACAACTCTCCTACTTTATCCGAAGCGGTTTCACCATAATTTCGAGTCACTTCTACGTGAACATCATCGGTGATTATCGTTTGTTTTAAATGCTTGACTTTTTCCAAAATCTTTTCGGAAATTTTCATGGCATCGGCACCTTTTACTTTACCAATGGAAATCGTTACCGCCGGATATTCCGAATTGTTTTTGGCGAATTTTTCATTTGCTTTTCCATAACCGAAAGACACATAACTTCTCGGCGTTGAAGGTCCGTCTTGTACCGAAGCGACTTGTTTTAAATAAACCGGCATATTGGCATTCACACCAACTACCAAATTTTCAATATCTTCTGCAGATTTTAGAAATTCTCCTGTAGTCAACAGATATTCTTTATCGGCGGAAACAAAACTTCCTGACTGTGAGCTGCCGTTATTGGCCTGAATCATTTGCATAATGCCCAACGCATCAATACCACTTTCTGCCATTTTATCTTTGTCTAAAACCACTTTGACTTCACGGTTTCTGCCCCCGATTTCTTTGGTGATGGCGACATCTTTTACTTTCTCAATCTCCGAAGTCACTTCTTCCGCAATTTGACGGATCTCGAAATCGTTTAGTTTTTCGCTCCAAAGTGTTAGGCCTAACATCGGAACATCATCGATAGAACGCGTTTTTACCAAAGGTTTATAAACGCCTTGCGGGAACATATTTTCGTGTTTGGCCAACTCGTCGTATAATTTTACATACGAACGTTCTACATCTTGTCCGACATAGAATTGTACAATTAACACCGCTTGACCGTTCATTGCCATACTGTGCACGTGTTCTACGCCTTTGATATTGGAAACTATTTTTTCCAAAGGCTTTACCACGCGACTCTCAACTTCACTCGGGCTCGCTCCTGGATAACCCACCATTACATCGGCCATCGGAACATTGATTTGTGGTTCTTCTTCTCTTGGAATCAGAAACGAACTGTATACACCAATAATCATTAATCCAACCATTAACAGTATGGTTAATTTCGAATTGATAAAAAAATGGGCGATTTTACCTGATATACCTTCTTGCATCATATTTTGTTTAAAAGTTTCAAGTTCCAAGTTTCAGGTTTTGTTCTGAAAACTGATACTGAACACTGATTACTGATTACTGAACACTTATTTTGGCTCCATTGAATAACTTACCTTCTGAAGAAACGATGTATTGTTCATTAGCAGATAAGCCCGATAAAACTTCTACTTGGTTACCGAAAGATTTCCCGATGCGCAACCATCTTAAAATGGCTTTATTTCCGTTGCCAATAGTGTAAACTCCGGTGAGTTGACCTTGTTTGACCAAAGCACTTTCAGGAACCAACACTTTATCGGGTTTGGTCGTTGTTTTTGCTTTATTGGCCACAGGAAATTGAACATTGACAAACATGCCTGATAAAATGGCTTTGTCTATTTGGTTCAAACCGACTTTAACCAAATATTGTCCGCTGGTATTTATAGCAGAACTGCTTACTTCGATTACTTTTCCTGAGACTTCTTTGTTGATGGATTTCACTAACACTTTTACTGCCATTCCGTTTTGGATGTTGGCAATATCGCTCTCCGAAACCATCGCAGTCACTTGTAATCTCGTTATACCTTCAATACTTACTAAAGGCATTCCGGGATTGGCCATATCGCCTTCTTTGACAAAAGTATTGGTCACTTCTCCCGAAAACGGCGCAGTAATATTGCTGTAATTGAATTGCGCTAAAACTTCATTTTTCATTTGTTTGGCGGCTTCCAATCCGGCTTTTGCCATTTCGTAACGCGACGTCATGTCGTCTAACTCTTTTTGAGAAGCACTTTGCTGGTTGAACAAAACAGTGAATCTTTCGAAATCTTTTTTCGCATTATTGAAAGCAGCAGTAGCTTGCAAAATAGAAGCGTCTACTTGGGCTTTTTTGGCTTTAAGATCGGTGTTATTGATGCTTACCATTAATTGTCCGGCGCTAACTTTTTGACCGACTTTGACCTGCACCTTGGTCACGTAACCCATCATTCGGGTACTGACATTGGCACTATTTTCGGCTTCAATTTTGCCGCTGGCAGTTACAAAAGAACCATTGTTTTGCGCAGTCATTCCGCTAACTTTTACCGGAATTACTGCTGTATTATCCGGAATTTCTTTTCGGTCTTTTCCACAGGAAACGAATAAAAAAGCGGAAAGTGATAGGATTGTTATTATTTTATTATTCATGTTGATCTGTTTTATTAGTTGTCTTAATACTATTGGGTCAAAAATTGTAAATACTGTTGGGTATAATTGTACTCAAAAACCGCCTGCAAATGCTCTAATTCTTTTTGAATCATTTGGGTTTCGGCTGTCAATAAATCGGTGGTTTTTTCCAAACCCTGTGTGAATCGATTTTGGCGAATACGATAAACTTCTTCTGATTGTTTGAAAGCCATTTGTGATAAACCAACTTTATTTTCGGCATCTTTTAATTGGCGATTGGTTTTACTTAATTCGAGTTGGCTCTGCTTTTTATATTGTTCCGTTTCGATTGTAGCCTTTTGAAAATCGGCTTTAGCTTTATCGTATTTTCCAATGGATTTGTAACCGTCGAAAACGTTCCAAGACAATTGTGCTCCAACCAAATAGCCCTTTGCAGCCGTTCCTAAAAACTGACTATCATAGAGTTCATAACTACCGAAAGCGTTTAGTCTTGGTAAGAAATTCATTTTACTCATAACCATCATTTTTTGATACGCTTCGGAAGATTTATCCATGGCTTGAATGTCTTTTCTGTTGTCTGATAATTGGGTGTTTATCGCTTCAACTTGAATGGTATTGTCTAGCTCTTCAGAAGGTTTAAAAGTTTTGCCTTTAGCGTCTTCGTTTAATAGAAAAGCCAAATAATCCGATGCGTTTTGCACACTGCTTTTGGCGTATTGCAATTGATTCGAAATGTCATTCACGCGCACTTGAACATTCAATACATCGGTCTTTTGCAGCAAACCTTGTTTGAAATAATTTTCGACCAATTTCAAATTGGTTTTAGCCGTTGACTCCGCTTTTTCCAATACACGAACTGCCTTGTAAGCCAATTGTAATTGCATGTACGCTTTAGAAAATTCGAGCTCTACATACTCTTGAGTTCGCTGCGTTTGCAGTTGAAAAGCTTCCATTTTAGCTTTAGCGGCTTGTCTACCGAAAATACCATCAACGTTTAATAGTGGCTGTTTGATTTCGATTTTTGTAGCAAAATTTTGAGTGGTTTTAGGGTCATTCAATAATGCCGGATTAAAATCGGATTGGGTTAAGATTTCTTGGTTTAATTTGGAACCAAAAGCCATCAACGGATTGGTGGTTGCCATTCCGGTGTAAGAAATACTAATGTCAGGCAAAAAGAGTGCGTTGGATTGGCGAAAATCTGCTTGGGCCGATTGATAATTTTTCTGGGCGATTTTGATTTGCATGTTCTTTTCGGATACTTTTTGTTTCAAATCGCTTTTGGAAATAGACAAAGTATCTTGGCTGAATCCAAAAATAGATAGAAATAAAAATCCTGTGGTTACTAATAATTTGCTCATATACATCATATTTTATCTGAATTATGAAGCAAAAATAGCGTGGTGAAAAGGCTTGTACAGTTACAATTGTTACAGAGGTAATTGGGCATAAAAAAAATGCCTGATTTCACAGGCACTTAGAAAAAAAATGGTATTTATTTGATTTATTTCACAATCACTTTTTGGGAAACATAAAACTTGTGGTCAAATATAAAAGTGATGATAACCGTTTGATTGGCGATGCCGTCTAATTCGAAATTCATAGCATTATCCCCTTGCGTCGCCTCTTCAATTTCACCATCTAATACGATTTTACCATCTGTAGTAGAAACAAAATAATCGATAGTAGTTGCATAAGCCATTTTAAAATCGATTCGTACTTGATTACGTTCGGTCGGATTTGGAGAAACGGTCATTGAAAAAGGATTTTTACCATTCATTTCATGAACTCCAAGTGGCGTGTTTCTAATCAGTTTAACTTCGTAAACCGTTGTATTAGCCGATGTGGTTGATGTATTGTTAACCGAAAAAGGGTTTGCACTCGAGCTGGTCAATCCGCCAACGATATGACCAATTACAAATTCATTCGCTGTAATTTCACTGAGTTTTATGACTTCGTTACTGTAATGTGGTAATGCTTTGTTGGGTATAAACTCTGCACTTGCGCCTTTCAGTGCCGGCATTGTTTCGGGCAATTGGTATTCTTGCAAAGTACCGTCTGCAAACCTTGTAGTTCGGCTAATAGTATTGACAAATGGCACATTATTATCTTGAATTAGAGTTGTTCCGTTGTACTTAAACTGGCTGATTCCTCCAAAAAAAAGATTGTGCATTCGATTTTCAACAGCATCATACAAACAGGATTTGGCACTGTGGTAATTGCTTAAATACTGGTTAAATATCGTTTCTGGAAAATAGCCTTCAGGTTTGATGTCTACCGGGTATAAAAATGGTAAATCGACATTGATTTGAAAAACGCCTGACGAAATCGTATAACCTTGAGTACCATCAGGGAAAATTTGGGGTAACAGATTGTAATCTCTTCGGTGTAAATGAACCGCATCAGTAATGGCTTGGTAATTGGAAATACTCAATTGCGTCCCTGAATTATCAATAGAAAACTTCCGGATTTGATTGGAATAGGTTTGGGTAAAAGTTGGATTGTTCATCGGATTGTATCTTCCGTCGAAACGATGTCCGCCGATTAAATAAAAGGTATCGTTTATTTTACCTAATTGTCCTCCGGTAATAGCAAAATTCTCCTCAGTCATTTGTTTGAAATGCGGTAAAATGGATGTACCATCCACTACTGAATTAATCAAACCAGAAACGTCAATCGAAGTCATTTTATTGAACGTAATATGATCATTGGCTGTAGCCGAAAAAGCATAACCTCCTATAACATAAAGTGTATTTTCGTCTTGGTAAAAGTTGAAATTGGTGGCTTGCAATTGCTCTTTTAAAGCCGTTGGCAAAACGTTTACAGAAACCGACCAAACTTGATTTGCTTCAATGTCTACCACAAAAATATTGGTATTATTATTCGATGCCGGAAAAGCATTAAAAGGTTGTCTGGCGTGAATTCCGTCTACTCTTCCACCGATGATTAACCATTTACTTTCATGTTGGGCAAAAGCATAAGAATGTATTCCTGGAAAATTGGGTATGTTTATCGGATTGAGTTGTACTTGGTAATCAAAATTAGATTGTGAAAAAGTTGTATTGGCAAAAACCAAAAATAACAAGGTGCAAAGTAGTTTCATGCTAAGAATATTTATTCAAAGCTATTGATTATGAACCAACTGTTTTGCAACATTTGTTACATAAAAAACGCCCCGAAATCGGGGCGTTTTAAATCATTTAAAAAAGTGCAATTACGCTTTTTTATCTTCTGCTTTCTTAGAAGCGCAACATCCGGCTTTTTTCTCAGTGCTGCATTCTTTTTTCTCTTCTGTTGAGCAAGACTTTTCAGTTTTTGCTTTTTTCTTTTTTTGTTTTGGTTCACCATTACTGGCATTAACATTCATGGCAAATAATAGCGCGACAGCGGCAAATGCGGAAACTAATTTTTTCATCTTTTATAATTTATTTAATGGATTAATCTATTTAATTGTAATCAAATGTAATATTAAAAACTATTGACTCTCAAAAATTTAACTTAAAACTAACTTAAGAATCAATAGACAAAAATGTTTTTCAATGATCTTGTTTTGTTTTTGGAACGAAGATATTAAACAACAATCCGCCCATCAAACCACCATATAAAGTGGAGTTCAAAGGTTTGGATGTGATAGCACAAGTTCCGTTGGCACAACCTACATAATGGTAATACGCAAAGCCAATGATGGCACCAACAACAGTTCCAAGGAAAGTGATAATTATTGCTTTTTTTCTCATTGGTTAATTGTTTTCTGTCATTCTGCCAATGGCACAATTTACATAAGATTTTGCTTTTCTAACCAAGGTATTATTTCCTTTTTCGGGATAACCTAAATCATTGAGTTTATCAATAATTATGGCTCTGTCTACATTTCCGAAAACAAAAATAATATCAGTGTCTTTATCAATGATTACATTTTCTGCACCATCAATTTTAAGTAAAGCCGTTTTGATACTATTCATACAACCACCACATTTGATATTCTCAACTTCAAATTGCTGTTCCATAATTTAGTTACTTAAGTTATCTAAAATATTTTTAATAATTTCTTCTTTGGACAATACACCGGACTGTCGCCAAAGTTGCTTTCCGTTTTGAAACAATATCATGGTTGGTACACCACGAACTTGTTGCATGGCAGCCAATTCTTGGTTTTTATCAACATCTACTTTAATAATGGAAACTCGTTCACCAAGGCTGTCTTTAACTTCTTTTAAAATTGGGCCAAGCACTTGGCATGGACCGCACCAAGTGGCAAAAAAATCAATCAAGACAGGTATCTCTGAATTGATAATTTGGTCAAAACTATTATTCATTCTTATGATTTTTATAACTTACAGTACAACCATTAGCGCCACAACCTAAGTCAAAAACCCCTTGAAACAAAAAGAAAACTCCAAATGCAATGAAAAACCAGTGATGCGTTTCATAAGCCTGATAAAACAAAAAAAATGCAAATGCTACTCTGAAAAAGCGCATCAAATGCCAATTGGAGAACAATATTCTTTTCATTACTAAAATTTATAACAAGGTTGTTGGACAAACATAATTGGTAATCGGTAAATTCGTTAACTTAATTTCATTGAATCCACCAATCACATCGACAAAATTTTCAAAACCTCTTTGTTTTAAAATCGAAGCCGCAATCATACTGCGATAACCACCAAGACAATGCACCACAAAGTGTTTGTCTTTTGGAAACTCAGCCAAATGCAGATTGATTTCGTTGAGAGGAATATTAATGGCGCCTACTAAATGTTCAGATTCATATTCGCTTTTCTTTCTGACATCAAAAACAGGCGTTAAGTGAATTTCTTCCAAAATTTCTAAATCATCAGCCGAAATTCTATTGACAGTATCTGTTTCTTTTCCTGCTTTTGTCCAAGCTTCAAAACCACCTTCAAGGTAACCGATAGTATGGTCATAACCTACTCTGGACAATCTAATGATAGCTTCTTCAACCTTTTCGTGGTTTTCAGCAACCAAAAGAATTTCTTGTTGTAAATCGGGAATTAATTCGCCAACCCACATCGCAAAATTACTATCTAATCCGATGTTGATACTATTCGGAATAAATCCTTTAGCAAATTCGGAAGCCTTTCTCGTATCTAAAATCAAGGCCTGCGTTTCATTGGCAACGATTTCAAAAGTTTTGGCATCATAAGGCTTTTGACCGCGATGCATCACTTTTTCCAAACTTTCATACCCTTGAATATTCATCAAAACATTTTTTGGAAAATAGGCTGGTGGTGCTGTTAATCCGGTTAACAATAAGATTACGAATTCGTCTTCGGTCAATTTTGGATTTAAGGCGTAATTGGTTCTTTTTTGGTTACCTAATGTATCGGTGGTTTCCTTGCTCATCATTTTACCACAAGCACTTCCGGCGCCGTGGTTTGGGTAAACGATTAAATCATCCGATAAAGGCATTATTTTATCGCGAAGCGAGTGAAACAGCAATCTTGCTAGTTTGTCTTGCGTTAAATCGGCTACTACATGTTGGGCCAAATCAGGTCGACCAACATCACCAATAAATAAAGTGTCTCCGGTGATGATACCATGTTCTTTTCCGTTTTCATCAATAATTAAATAAGTGGTACTTTCCATCGTATGCCCGGGCGTATGAATGGCTTTGACTTTGCAATTTCCAACTTCAAAAACCTGATTATCATTGGCTACCAAAGCTTCAAACTCGGGTTTGGCGGTCGGTCCGTAAACAATAATTGCCTTTTCCTTTTGAGCCAAATCCAAATGTCCCGACACAAAATCGGCGTGGAAATGGGTTTCGAAAACGTATTTTATTTTGGCTTTGTCTTTAGCCGAGCGGTCTATATAAGGTTGCACTTCACGCAATGGGTCAAAAATGGCAGCTTCGCCATTGGATTCCAAATAATAAGCAGCATGTGCTAAACATCCGGTATAAATTTGTTCTAGTTTCATATTCTAAGTTTTTCTCAAAAGTATCATTTCAAATCAAGTTTGAAAATGATAATTATCAGTTGCATCGAATACAAAAGTAGTCACACGGATTAGGGTAATCAGTATCAAATGTTACATAAAAAAATCAAAAATTTAGGCTCGAAGTAATTCAATCGAAGCGCGATGCAATTTGATTTTACCCTCGTTTTCTAAAGCTTTCAGTAATCGGGAAATTACCACACGAGAAGTGTGCAAATCATAGGCAATTTGTTGATGGGTATTTTGAATGGAATTGGTTTTGTTGATTTGGGCTTTGTCTAAGAGATAATTGTAAAGTCTTTCATCCATGTTCATGAAAGCCAGATTATCAATGGCCACAAGCATTTCTTTAAGGCGTTCATTATAGCTGTTGAAAACATAATTTCGCCAGCTCTTATATTTGCCTAGCCATTCTTCCATTTTTGCAACCGGAATCATGACAACTTTACCATTGGTTTCAGCTACAGCTCGAATTTCACTTTTGGTTTCACCCAAACAGCAGGCCATCGTCATCGCACAAGTATCGCCTTTTTCTAAAAAATACAACAGCAATTCGCCTTCGTCAAAATCTTCACGGAGAATTTTAATCGCACCCGAAAGTAGTAAAGGCATATTTTTGATATAATCACCAAAATCAATCAAGATATCGCCTTCTTCAAATTCTCTGAGTTGAGATACTTGGGCAATTTCCTCAAGAAGTTTTTCTTCAAAAATGAAACCGTAGCTTTCTTTTAATAATTCTAACATGATGATATATTTTGTCTTGTAAATTTCGACTAAAAAAGAACATGATAAAAATCATTTCATTAAAAATATGAAGTGATTAACTTTACTCACTATAAACCAATTAATTACAAATCATCATGAAGAAAAACATGGGAACTTTAGACAAAGGCATAAGAGTGATTATGGCTGCGATATTTACTTATTTATATTTTAGCGGAACCGTTAAGGGAACTTTTGGTTATGTTCTGTTGGCTTTTGGCGTTGTCTTCTTGCTAACCAGTTTAGTTAGCTTTTGTCCTCTTTACACATTATTGGGAATCAACACTTGTGAAAGAAAATAATATGTTTGCATGTTTATTTGTGACCATGCGGTCGTTAGCATTCCCTTTTTTTTAATAAATATCTCCCGAGAAAAGATTTCCATATTTTATAATAATTTTAATATTACTGCGTTTTATAAGTAGTAATTTGCACAAAATTAAACTATAACTATGGACAAAATCAAAATACTTTGGGTTGATGACGAGATTGATTTGCTCAAACCACATATCTTATTTTTAGAAAGCAAAAACTATAAAGTAACAACCTACAACAATGGCCGTGATGCTGTTGACGCCTATGAAGAAGGAAATTTTGACATTGTTTTTTTAGATGAAAACATGCCGGGAATGAGTGGCTTAGAAACTTTGTCGGAAATGAAGGAAAAAAAATCTTCCACACCTATGATTATGATTACCAAAAGTGAGGAAGAATATATTATGGAGGAAGCCATTGGCTCTAAAATTGCCGATTACTTAATTAAGCCTGTTAATCCGAATCAAATCCTATTGAGTTTGAAGAAAAACTTAGACCATTCAAGATTGATTTCAGAAAAAACAACTTTGGATTACCAAAAAGAATTTCGAAAAATCGCCATGGAAATGGCCATGGTCAACAGTTATGAGGATTGGGTAGAATTGTATAAAAAACTCTTGTTTTGGGAATTGGAGTTGGAAAACATCAACGACCAAAGCATGGTTGAAATTTTGGAAAGTCAAAAAGTGGAAGCCAATGTACAATTCGGAAAATTCATCGAGCGCAATTATGAAGATTGGTTTGCTACGCCTGTTCGTCAAGGCTCGAGTGAACCCAAAGCGGATAAACCGATACAATCGCATACGCTTTTCAGAGAATTAGTAGTTCCTGAATTGGTCAAAAAAGACAAGCCCATTTTATTTGTTGTGATTGACAACTTGCGCTACGACCAATGGAAAGCCATAGAAAGCGTTGTAGGCAATCATTATAAATTAGAAAAAGAAGTACCTTATTTTGCCAGTTTACCAACCGCTACACAATACGCCCGAAACTCGATTTTCTCTGGTTTAACACCATTAGAAATGGAGAAACAATTCCCGCAGTATTGGAAAAATGATGTAGAAGATGGTGGAAAAAATCTTTATGAAGCAGAATTTTTAACGGCTCATTTAAAGCGTTTAGGTTTAAATATCAAACAGGATTATTTCAAAATCACCAATTTAGCCAGTGGAAAAAAGTTGGCCGAAAATTTCAAAGGATTAAAGGACAATCAATTGGTTACCGTAGTTTACAACTTTGTAGACATGCTTTCCCATTCGAAAACCGAGATGGATGTGGTAAAAGAATTGGCTTCCGATGACAAAGCTTATCGTTCGTTAACGCTGAGTTGGTTTAAAAATTCACCACTACTTGAAATTATTCAACAAGGGCAAAAATTAGGTTTCAAATTAATCATTACTACTGATCACGGGACGATTAATGTAAAGAACCCATCTAAAGTGATTGGCGATAAAAACACCAGTTTAAATCTTCGATACAAAACCGGTAGAAGCTTGACGTATGAAGACAAAGACGTTTATGCTGTTAAAGATCCGAAGAAAATTGGATTACCAACGATCAACATGAGCAGTTCGTACATATTTGCTAAGAATGATCTATTTTTGGCCTATGTTAACAATTACAATCATTATGTAAGTTACTATCGAAATACTTACCAGCACGGCGGTATTTCATTAGAAGAAATGATCGTGCCGTTTTTAGTATTTAATCCGAAATAAAAAAAGTAAACAATGTTCAGTATTTAGTAATCAGTTGAAAAACTAAATACTGAACACTCCCGAAGCTTTGGGACTGAACACTGACCACTTACTTACCATGGAAATCATATTTTCAATTGACGAAATAAAAGAAGTCGCTCAAAAAATTTTAGCCGAAAAACCCAACAAAGTGATTCTTTTTCACGGCAATATGGGCGTTGGAAAAACCACTTTAATCAAGGCTTTGGCGAAAGAACTAGGCGTGAAAGATGCTACTAGCAGTCCTACATTTTCCTTAGTAAATGAATACCAAACGGATGACAATCAATTTGTATATCACTTTGACGTATACCGATTAAAATCAGAAGCAGAAGCTTTGGATATGGGCATCGATGAATATTTGTATTCGGGTCATTGGTGTTTTATTGAATGGGCAGAGAAAATCCCTAATCTGCTTCCGGAAGATTTTTCTATAATTAACTTATCTATAACGGTTGAGGGTAAAAGAGATTTAAGGTTAACATAATTAGATAAATTTTCGTAATTTCGGGCTAAATTCAATTACTGATTATGTCCTTAACCCCATTCACTAAGCAACAACTTTTACCTCAAGAGGAAAAATTAGAAGTCTATCGTCATAAAAGTGAACTTTTTATTGGCATTCCCAAAGAGACTTCATATCAAGAAAGACGTATTTGCTTAACGCCGGATGCGGTGAATTCATTGACATCACACGGACATAAAGTAATGATTGAATCGGGTGCCGGATTGAGTTCGAGTTATACCGACAAAGAGTTTAGCGATGCCGGAGCGACCATTACCAAAGACACCAAAAAAGTCTTTAGTTGTCCAATGTTATTGAAGGTTGAACCCTTAACGATGGAAGAAATTGCCTTTGTCAATAACAATGCAATAGTGATATCGGCCATTCAATTGAAAACCAGGAAAAAAGAATATTTCGAAGCCTTGACCAAGAAAAAAGTAACGGCTTTAGCCTTTGAATATATCAAAGATGAAGACGGTTCATATCCCGCAGTGAAATCTTTAAGTGAAATTGCCGGAACGGCTTCTGTACTTATTGCGGCTGAATTAATGATCAACAACCAATTTGGGAAAGGGTTATTACTGGGAAATATAACCGGAGTTCCGCCAACCGATGTGGTTATTCTAGGCGCAGGAACTGTGGGCGAATTTGCGGCTAAAACTGCTTTAGGCCTTGGTGCTAGTGTAAAAGTATTTGACAATTCTATTACCAAACTAAGACGTTTACAGAACAACTTAAACCAAAGAATATTCACCTCTACCATACAACCAAAATCATTGCTAAAAGCGCTCAGAAGATGCGACGTAGCTATTGGCGCGATGCGCGGTAAAGAACGTTGTCCGGTGGTTGTTACGGAAACTATGGTTGAGCACATGAAAAAAGGCGCCGTAATTGTAGACGTAAGTATTGATACCGGTGGTTGTTTTGAAACTTCGGAAGTGACTACGCATGAAAATCCAACCTTTATCAAAAACAATATTATTCATTATTGCGTTCCGAATATACCTTCGCGCTATTCAAAAACAGCTTCGCTTTCTATTAGTAACATTATCACACCGTATTTACTTCAAATAGCCGAAGATGGTGGAATTGAAAGTGCCATTCGTTGCAACAAAGGATTGAAAAATGGAGTTTATTTATACCATGGGATTTTGACCAATAAAGCCATTGGCGACTGGTTCAATCTGCCAGACAATGATATCAATCTGATTGTATTCTAAAATAAACCTTCTTTTCATTTACTGTATATCTCACATTGATTACTTTTGCAAAAAAATAATCATATATGAAATGGCCTCAATACTTAGTTGTTGAATAAAAATCAATTAACTATGGCTATTCCATATGACCTATTAAAAACAATAAATATTACATATGAAATTTTACCAACGATTGGCCTACTATTTAGTGGGTTTTGTCATCGGGTTGTTTTTTGTTGCTATGGTTCTTAGCGGAAAAGATACAAGATGCAACTATTTCCCGAATGCCAGAGTATTAAATGACCTCAGAAACAAACCTTTCCAATACGATTCGATAGCGACCAAGCAAATGACACAAGGTTTAGCTGACAAAACTGACATCAAAAACATATTGACCCATGGCGATGTAGATTTTGACAAAAGCAACAAACCACAACAAGGCGGCGGAAAGCTATATGTCATTTACGGCCAAAATAAAAAGCAACAAGAAATCACGATAGAAGTTATTAATTTTTCGGATAAAGCAGTTTTAAAAAACATTAGCGAAACCAAAGAAGAATAAAAAAAGAGTTCAATAAAAAAGGGTTGTCAAATTGACAACCCTTTTTTTTATCTATATAGTTTAAAACTATGTTTGATTTCCTGTGTGACGGCTTTCGATTTCTTCAACCTCTTTCTTACTCATAGTATCATATACAACCGGAGTTGCAATAAATAAAGAAGAATAAGTTCCGACAACGATACCAACCAACATAGCGAAGATAAATCCTCTGATTGATTCTCCACCAAAGATGAACATGATTAACAACACTAAAATCATCGTTAATGAGGTGTTAATTGTTCTGGAAAGTGTAGTATTAATAGAGGCGTTTACCACATCTTTGAAATTACCTTTCACATTTCCGGCTAAGAACTCTCTAACCCTGTCAAATACAATTACAGTATCATTCATCGAATAACCAATAACCGTTAAGATAGCCGCAATAAAGTGCTGGTCCATTTCCATGTGGAATGGCATGTATTTGTACAATAAAGAATATAATCCCAATACGAATACAACATCATGTAATACTGCTGCAATCGCACCTAATGAATATTGCCACTTACGGAAAGAGATTACCAAGTACAATCCAACAACCAACATGGCACCAATAACAGCCCAGAATGAATTGGTTTTAATATCAGCCGAAATGGCCGCACCAACTTTAGAGGCTTGCAATACACCTACTTTCTTTCCATCATAAGTATTGATGAAATTTTCATAAGAAATGTTTCCGTTGTAATATTTTTTTAAGGAGTTGTGTAACTTCTCATTTACTTCTTTGTCAACTTCAACACCATCTTCTTTGATTTTGTATTTAGTGGTCAATTTCAATTGATTGTCATCCCCAAAGACTTTAGCTTCAACCGCTACTCCAAAAGCAGCAGACAATTCCTCAGACACTTTAGTTGCTTCTACAGGCTTGTCAAATTTCACTTGGAAAGTTCTTCCTCCAACGAAATCAACACCTTCATCTAAACCATTAACGGCAAAAGAAATACAACTTCCAACCACTACTAATGTAGAGAAAATATAAGACCATTTTCTAACTTTAATAAAGTCGAAATGGAAACCTGTAAACCAATTTTTAGTCAATGGCGTACAGAACATTAAACTTCTGTTTTTAGCGATATCTCTATCAATAAAAATTCTGGCAATAAAGATTGAAGTAAATAATGATGTAAAAATACCGATTAACAAAGTAAGAGCAAAACCTTTGATTGGTCCGGTTCCAAAAGTATATAAGATAGCTCCGGTCAAAACGTGCGTTACGTTAGCATCAATAATCGAACGCATTGCACCTTTCCATCCGTAGGAAGATTTTACTGCTTCGGCTAAAGTTTTTCCTTCGCGCAATTCTTCTTTGGCTCTTTCATAAATAATAATATTGGCATCAACCGCAGTTCCTAACGTCAATACGATACCTGCAATTCCAGGTAAAGTCAAAACGAAACCAAAACTGGCCATTACACCAAATAAGAAAAGTAAGTTTAACAACAAGGCCGCATTAGCATACCAACCTGCTCTACCATAATAGAACACCATCCATAAACACACTAACAAGAAACCTACAATTGAGGAAGTCAAACCTGCACTAATAGCAATTTCTCCTAATGATGGTCCAACAATTTCCGACTGGATAATTTCTGCTGTAGCAGGTAATTTACCGGCTCTTAAAACGTTGGCTAAATCTTTAGTCTCCGCTACATCAAAACTTCCGGTGATTTCTGATCTTCCACCTGAAATTGGTCCCGAAGTCACACCTGGAGCAGAATATACTACATCATCTAAAGCAATAGCAATAAAGCCTTTTTGTGTGTAAGCATTGTTGGTTAATCTTTCCCATTCTTTTGCTCCGGCACCGTTCATTTGCATAGAAACGGCTGGTTTACCCATTTGGTCAAAAGTATCTCCGGCATCAACAATAACACCGCCACCTAATGGTGCCACGTCATCCTTGTTTCCTTTTAAAGCGTATAAATCAACTGTAGTAGTCTCTTTTTTGGTTTTCGCATCAGTATTAGTTACCGGTTTACCCCAAACAAATTTAGCAAAACGTTTGTCACCCGGCAATAAAGCGCGGATTTCATTTCTTTTAAAATAACTATTAACTGCTGCAGTATCTTTAGTGTTAACAATCGCTAAGATTGGTCCGCCACCGATAGAAACAAATTTGTCAAACAAAGGATTGTTTCCTTTTTTTGCTGTGGCTGAATCTCCGGCTTTATCCGTTAATAATTTGCTAAGTGAATCTTCTGCTTTAACGGCTTCCACTTTTTCGTCAACTTTTACAGTCGCTTTCAAAGTTTCGTTTGCTTGTTGAAGGAATCCGCCTAACTCTTCTGCTTTAAAGGTTTCCCAGAACTCTAATTCTGCTTTGCTCGATACTAATTTCTTAATACGGTCAACGTCTTTTGCACCAGGTAACTCAATTAAGATTCTACCGGTTTGACCTAATTTAGCAATATTGGGTTGCGTTACACCAAATTTATCGATACGACTTCTCAATACGCCAAATGCTGATTCCACGGACTCGTCAACTTTTCTTCTCAATACTTTTTGCACTTGTGCATCCGTTGAGTTGAAGTTTAACTCGCTGTCGTCGAAATTTCTGTTGGCAAAAATATCCGGAGAAGCTAATTTTGTTGTTCCTTTATTGGCATCAAACGCTTCGAAGAAAGCATCCAAGTAAGATTGATTTCCTTTTTGGTTCACCTTAGCATCTTCCAATGCTTTGTTGAATACAGGATTTTTTGAATTGTTTGATAATTGTACCAAAACATCTTTAACCGAAATTTGAAGAATTACGTTAATTCCTCCTTCAAGGTCAAGACCTTTGTTAATCTGTTTGTCTTTCACATCATTAAATGTGAAAAAGTCAAGAAAAACTTTTTCTTTTCCTATCGAGTCAAGATATTTAATTTCTTTCTCAGGATTTCCTCCTGCAAAGTTTTTGGCATCATCTTTTACTTTATTGGCCACAAAAGTGAACGAAAGTTGGTAGATACTTACCAATGCAAATAGAATTGCGAAAAATTTAACTAGTCCTTTATTCTGCATTATTACTAAAAATTAATTAATTCTGGTTTTGTTATTGTTATACATAAAGCAAAAAACTATTGAAATTCAAAACATTATACGTTAAAGTATTGAATTTACAACAATTCCATTTTTTATGAAACGTGCAAATATATAATTATAGATAAGATTAACCAATATTTTCATGATTAATATCAAAAAAAAGACTGCAAAGTTTGCAGCCTCTTTTTCATCTTACCTTAATATATTATCCCAAATGAGATTTTAAGTCGTTATTCATGTTGCGAACCGCATCGGCACTCTTAGCAAATAAAGCTTTTTCAGCGTCATTCAAGTTGATGTCTACGATTTCCTCAATACCGTTTTTACCTATAATACAAGGCACGCCGATACAAATATCGCTTTGACCGTACTCACCTTCTAAGTAAACTGAACACGGAATCATTTTCTTTTGGTCATTCAAAATAGCATCTACCAAATAAGATACCGAAGCACCCGGAGCATACCAAGCTGAAGTTCCTAATAATCCTGTCAAAGTTGCACCACCAACCATAGTGTCAGCCGCTACTTTTGCCAATTCTTCATCCGACAAAAATTGAGAAACCGGCACACCATTATAAGAAGCCAATCTCGTTAACGGAATCATCGTAGTATCTCCGTGACCGCCGATTACCATTCCTTGAATATCATTTGCAGGTTTGTCAAGCGCCAAAGACAAATACGTTTTAAAACGTGAACTGTCTAAAGTACCACCCATACCAATGATTCTGTTTTTTGGTAAACCCAAAGATTTATAAGTCAAATAAGTCATTGTATCCATAGGATTAGACACAATCACAAAAATGGCATTAGGGGAATTTTGCAACAAATTTTCCGCCACCGATTTCACAATCCCGGCATTAATTCCGATTAACTCTTCACGAGTCATTCCCGGTTTTCTCGGAATTCCTGAGGTAATCACTACCACATCGCTTCCGGCTGTTTTTGAATAATCATTAGTACTTCCAATCACTTTGGTATTAAACCCTAAAGTGGTTTGGGTTTGCATGATGTCTAATGCTTTTCCTTCAGCAAAACCTTCTCTAATATCCACCAACACAATTTCGCTGGCAATTCTTCTGTAAGCAATCGCATCGGCACATGTTGCCCCAACGTTTCCTGCTCCTACAATTGTAACTTTCATTTGTATATAATTTGTTGTTTCTTTCTTTTTTTTTAAGCTAATCCCGCTATCCGTTGCAATCTTTTTTAGTTTGTCATACTGAGCCTGTCGAAGTACAAACTAAAAAAGGATTTCCACTACTATCGGGGCTAGTTACGCGTCGATTTTTGCATAAACCGCATTTTTCTCAATAAACTCTCTACGTGGCGGAACTTCGTCACCCATTAACATTGAGAATACTCTATCAGCTTCTGCCAAACTATCAATCGTCACCTGACGCAGGGTTCTGTAACTTGGATCCATGGTAGTTTCCCACAATTGCTCTGCGTTCATTTCACCCAAACCTTTATAACGTTGGATAGCGGCACTTCCACCCATTCTTTCATTGGCCAAATCACGTTGGTCATCATTCCAAGCGTATTCTTTTTTATTTCCTTTTTTAACCAAATATAAAGGTGGCGCAGCGATATACACGTGTCCGCCTTCAATAAGTTCTTTCATAAAACGGAAGAAGAAGGTCAAAATCAAAGTAGAAATGTGACTACCATCGACATCGGCATCACACATGATGATTACTTTATGGTATCTTAATTTTTCTATGTTCAACGCTTTGCTGTCTTCTTCGGTTCCGATGGTTACCCCTAAAGCCGTGAAAATATTGCGAATCTCTTCGTTTTCAAACACTTTGTGGTGCATCGCTTTTTCCACGTTCAAAATCTTACCACGCAATGGCATGATGGCTTGGAAATTACGGTCGCGTCCTTGTTTTGCCGTTCCTCCCGCGGAATCTCCCTCGACGAAGAAAATCTCACATCTGGCCGGATCTTGCTCAGAACAATCCGATAATTTACCCGGTAAACCACCACCGCCCAAAACGGTTTTGCGTTGAACCATTTCACGCGCTTTTTTGGCTGCATGACGTGCCTGAGCGGCTAAGATTACTTTTTGTACAATGATTTTGGCGTCATTCGGGTTTTCTTCCAAATAATTTTCCAACATTTCCGCCACCGCTTGAGAAACCGGAGACACAACTTCTCTGTTCCCTAATTTGGTTTTGGTTTGTCCTTCAAACTGAGGCTCTGCTACTTTTACTGAAATAATCGCAGTTAACCCTTCACGGAAGTCATCTCCTGAAATTTCAAACTTTAATTTTTCTAATAATCCCGAAGCGTCAGCATATTTTTTCAACGTACGGGTTAATCCCATACGGAAACCTTGTAAATGCGTTCCTCCTTCGTGTGTGTTGATGTTGTTTACATAAGAGAAAATGTTTTCCGAGTAGCTTTCGTTGTAAATCAACGCCACTTCTACCGGAATTTCACCTTTGTCATTTTCCATCGAAATCACGTGACCGATGATCGGAATACGATTGCCGTCTAAGAACTTGACAAACTCTTTCAATCCTTCTTTAGAGTGAAAAACTTCTCCTTCATACTCCCCGTTTTCTTTGGTAAATCGTTTATCGGTTAAAGTAATGGTAATGCCTTTGTTCAAAAAAGACAACTCACGCATACGCGCCGCTAAAGTATCATAAGAATATTCTAAGGTTTGGGTAAAAATAGTAGCATCCGGCTTAAACGTAACCGTAGTTCCTCTTTTGTCAGTTTCGCCTATTTGCTTTACAGGATATAATGATTTTCCTCTTTCGTATTCTTGCTCGTATACTTTACCATCACGAAAAACGGTAGCACGCAAATGATCGGATAGCGCATTCACACACGATACACCAACCCCGTGCAAACCTCCGGAAACTTTATAAGAATCTTTATCAAACTTACCTCCTGCTCCGATTTTGGTCATTACTACTTCCAAAGCCGAAACACCTTCTTTTTTATGCAGGTCTACCGGAATTCCACGTCCATTATCTTCAACAGTAATAGAATTGTCTTCATTGATTATTACACTGATGGTATCACAATGTCCAGCCAAAGCCTCATCGATAGAGTTGTCAACCACCTCATAAACCAAGTGGTGCAAACCTCTAACTCCGGTATCTCCAATGTACATGGAAGGACGCATTCTTACGTGCTCCATTCCTTCTAACGCCTGAATACTATCGGCTGAATAATTGTTCTTTTTAATCTCGTCGCTCATATAATTTTATCGTAAAAAATGTATTTTTGTCTAACACGCAAATATATAAAAACGCATAGGATTTCCTACTGTAAAAAGGGTTTAAAAGGGTTAAGTTATTAACATTTTTGGCATGATTTCAACAAAAAAACGCCCGCCAAAAATGACGGACGTTCTTTAACAAACAAACTAAACTTCAATCTAAACTCAAACGCTAACGTTTGGTTTTGCTATTTCAACATCTGCTTGGACGTGCGCTGAATTCGCTCTTCCGCTTGGATCTTGATTCTCTTGCCATTTTGGTATCCATTTGCGAACGGTTTGTGCCGCACTGACCTGTGGATAATATTTATGGAAAATTGTTCTGTAAAAATAAGCTTCTTTCGTTGCCGGTGAATTGTAAGGAAAAAGAGTAGCGGCTTTCTCCATTTGCTCATCGGTTACTTGCGAAGCGCAATAGTCAATTAAAGTGTCAATCCAGTTGTAACCAACACCATCCGAGAATTGTTCTTTTTGACGCCACAAAACTTCATCCGGAAGATAAGGTTGTTCCGGCGTGTCGAATGCTTTTCTTAAGATGTATTTTTCTTTTCCGTCGTAAGTCTTAGGCTGTTTTTCAACGCCTTTGATTTTCATCGCTACATCTAGGAAGGCTTTGTCTAAAAACGGCACTCTCGCTTCTAATCCGTGCGCCATCGTTGATTTATCGGCACGAAGTAAATCGGCTGTAAACAACTTTTGGACTCTTTCGATGGTTTCTTTGGTAAAATCTTCGGTGCTTGGTGCATTTCTAAAGTACAAATATCCTCCGAAAATCTCATCGGCACCTTCGCCCGAAAGCACTACTTTGATACCCAAATCGGTTATCGCTTTTGACAAAAAATACATAGGTGTACTGGCTCTTACCGAAGTAACATCATAGGTTTCCAGATGCCAAATCAATTTATCCAAAATCTCAATACCCTGTTCGATAGTAAAATGAATTTCATGGTGCTTAGTTCCTAAAAATTCAGCCACTTTTCGTGCAGCTTTGGCATCTGGTGCTTCCGCATCCAAACCTATAGAAAAAGAATGCAATTCTTTCCCTTTTTCTTTTAATAAACGAGCTGCAATTGACGAAGTTAAGGAAGAATCTAATCCTCCAGAAAGCAATACACCAATGGGCACATCACTCATCAATCTTTTGCGAGTAGCTTCCGTTAATGATTCTCTTAAAGCAGTATAATCAACCTCAGCATCGCATGTTGTATAATCTTCGTATTCCGGCGTATAATATTTTACAAAACCGGTTTCTGCGGTATAATAATGTCCCGGTGGAAAGGTAGAAAATGTTTTACATTGGTCGGCTATCGGCTTCATTTCGGAAGCAAAATACATTCTGCCTCTTTCATCCACGCCATAATATAAAGGTTTCACTCCTAGTGGATCACGACCGGCAATATAATCATCACCATCAATCACTACAAAAGCAAAATCGCCATCTAATAAGTGTACAAAATCGTAGCCCAACTTCTCATACAAATGAACAATAACCTCTGAATCTGATTTGGAACGGAACACATGGTCTTTCAAAATCGTATCTCTTAACTCTTGGTGATTGTAGATTTCGCCATTGTGGACCATCCAAGCGGTATCACAACCTTGAATAGGCTGTCTGCCTGAATGCAGATCAATAATTGACAAACGTTCGTGGCTTAAAATGTGTCCGTTTTCGGTAACATGGATATCACTCTCATCCGGTCCGCGATGCGACATTCTTTTGGAAAGTTGTTTCACCAATTGCTCATCTTTTCCTTTTCCTATAATGGCTAATATTCCGCACATAATCTTTTCTTTTAATTCTAACTTTGTTTATTTGATAAAGCAAAAATGCTATATTCGTTTTAATACAAAAACAAAAAACAAACAATTGATTATAATTTGTAACTAAAAAAAGAAATAAAGATTAATTACGAAAGTGAATCTACAAAAAAGAGAGTCTTTAAGTAAGGATTTATAAAAATCAGCTTTTTTTAGTAATGAAGTATTCAAACATTGTAAAAACAATATTCTATATTTGGTCAAAATCAAGTCAACGGTGACGTATTTCATGAACTACACAGACTTTTTAAATAAAACTTCATTAGACAATAGGATAAATTGGGTTGACCAAGTTAAAGGCTTCACCATTTTTTTGGTGGTGTATGGTCATAATTTTCCGTTCAATGAAAAATACATCTATAGCTTTCACATGCCTTTGTTTATTATGGTTGCAGGTTTTTTCCATCCGGCTGTATCCGCTTTGTCCAACATAAAAAAAAGAACAACTTCTATTCTTGTTCCTTACTTTTTGTGGAGTTTTATTTTATTTGCGCTTTGGTTTTTCATTACCCGTAACTATGGTGACAATCTTCTGTACCATCTTTCTCCTCTTAAGAACTTTCTTGGAATATTTTATTCGCAAGGCGGAAGAGATTATATGGATTGGGGAATACCCATGTGGTTTTTGCCTGCTATCTTTATGACTTTCTTGATTTTCCATTGGTTGCGAAAGATCAAAAACGACGCATTGTTTTGTGTTATTTTAGCGCTTATTCCGATTTGCGGTTTTATTTATTCGAGGCTTACTCACATTAATTTACCATGGAGTATTAATATTGCTATGGTGGCTTTAATTTTCTATGCTTTTGGATTTTATGCCTTTCCAAAAATAAATTCAATTGCCAAGAAAACAAGTATTCTCTTGGTGGCAATCATAGGACTGATTCATTTTTTTCTATATGATCACAATCTCAAAATAGACCTGTACCGAGCGGTTTATGGAAACGAATTCTTTTTCATCTTAAATGGTATTTTGGGAAGTTTATTCATATTGTTCTTTTTCAAAGCTTTTCCGGTTTTCCGGTTTTTAGCCTTTATCGGAAAGTTTTCTTTAACTATATTGGCTTTACAGCTTTTGGCTATGACTTTTATCAAAGTAATTCTTCTGTATGTGTTGGGCCAAAACGATTTTAATTTCTCGGAATGGGAACGTTTTTTATATGCTGTTTTGCAAATCATCTTAATGATTCCGGGGTTTTTCATCATCAACAACTATGTACCAATATTAAATGGAGGTTTTAAAAAAATATAAAACACAGCTTCTTTTTCACTTGTTTTTGAATTTTGCCTTTGCCCTATTCATTACGCTTGCTTCCTATTACCATCTTCCGTTGTATTCATTTACTGATTACAGCTTTTACTTTTTCCACTTTTTGGCATTGCAATTTTCAATATTTGGTTTTTTATACTTTTTAAGCTTAAACAAATACCTGTTCCGATTTTTGTTCCCTGTAATATTCATGCTTTTTTCGTGCATCGCTTATTGGGTTTATTTTCAAGACATTGCCATTTCGCATAGTATTATTCAGGTTTCATTGGAAACAAAGGCCGATATTATTTTGGACTTAATCAGTATTCCATTCATACTCTATCTTCTTTCTTCGATAACGATAATATTTTTTATACTGAAGTATTATAACAAGCTAAAAGCAAACCAACTAAAATCACCTTTGACAATATTAGCGGTAATCGCCCTATTCAGTTATTCGTTTGTGGAAAATTATAGATTTGGCACCTTCAACAGAAGATTACCTTATAATGTTATAACGTCTTCCAGAGAGTATTTTGGACAAAACAATCTTATTGTAAAACCAATCAACCAAACTATAAAAGCCAATACTGACAGTTTAAACGTAATATTTATACTTGGTGAAAGTGTTAGAGCAGATCATCTTCAGCTGAATGGTTACCATAGAAAAACAACACCGTTATTAGCCAAAAGGAAAAACATCATCAGCTTTCCGAATGCTTATACGCCTTTAACTTATACCGCGATTAGTGTTCCACAAATACTAACCAATGCAACACTTACCGATGATTACAGTCAGCCCAAATATTCTTTAATAGATGTTCTGAACCACGCCAAAATACAAACGAATTGGATTGGAAATCAAACACCAGAAAAAAGCTATGAAATATTTATTGAGCAATCGGGATATCAAAAAATCATTGATCCGTTACATTCCGAATTGAGTTTTCAGAAAGATTATGACGATAAAATGCTTCCGGTTTTCAAAACCATTTTTAAACCCAATCAAAGCCAATTTACAACCTTACACATGATGGGAAGCCATTGGTGGTATGAAACGAGATATCCTGATGTATTCAGAAAATTTCAACCCGTTATCAAAAGCAAACACATTCCTTCAAACACCAAAGAAGAAATGATAAACTCTTATGACAACACAATTTTATACCTTGATTTTTTTATTGATCAAGTGATTGAACATGCCGAAAAGCAAAATTCAAACACCTTGATTATTTACTTGGCTGACCACGGAGAAATTTTAGGCGAAGACAATTTGTGGCTACACGCACAATCCGGAAAAGCCAGCGAGAATCCGGCGATGCTTATTTGGTATTCTGAGAGTTTTAAAGAAAAATATCCCGAAACTATTTCCAAGTTGAAACTAAAACAAAACGAAAAAACCGACTTGGATTTCTTTTTCCACAGCATTTTGGATGTATACAAAATTGAAGGCATTGAATACAATAAGAAAAAAGTAATTTTTTAAATCTGTCTATTCAACCTTTTCTATAAGATAAGGTTTCCCATTCATATCAAACTCAAATCCGATTGAATTTCCCATCAATTTACTACCTAAAGGTGATTGTGGTGAAAGTGCAAAAACCGTTTTACTATCGATAGTTATTTTAGGCAAAGCGACACTGATAAAAAGCAACATACCATTGGCTTGCACTAAACTTCCCAAAGCTACTTTTTGATGTCTGGCAGCAGCATCAATTTTATCAAGAACTACTTTCTGTTCGAGAATTTCTTTGAGTTTGTGATTCAGTTTTTCCTGTTCCAAATGCATCATCGATAATGCAGTTTCGTGCTTATCGCCTGCCGAACCTTTGGCATCATTTTGCGCATCAATCGTCAAACCGGAAATCATGTCTTGAAAAACATCAATTCGGTCTTGGATTAATTCTTTGTAACGAAGAAGGATTTGTTGTTTAAAAGTCATTTGTTTTAACCGCAAAGGTCACAAAGTTTTTCGCAGAGTTCGCTAAGAAACCCTTTTAAACACTTTGCGTGCTTCGCGGTTCCTCAGCGAACTTTGCGGTTGAATAGATTAAAAGTCGAATTTATAACTCGCACCACCAAGCACTTGCAATCCTTGCACCGGATAGTTTAACCAACGTTGGTAATCTTGGTTAGCTAAGTTATTTCCTTTTAAGAAAAAGGTCAAACGCTCGCTGTATTTGAATCCAACATGTGCATTTAAATCGAAATAACTATCCAAAGTTACATTCTGAATTGGATAATCAATCAACAACGAACTGCGGATAAATTGGTCTTTTCTTTCTCCAACAAAAAACAAGCTGGTTCCGGCGTACCATTTTGGCGTAATATTGACATCCAAATTAGCACCTACTTTTATTCCCGGTAAATTCCAAGCTTCACCTTGTGCATCCATCGTGTAGCTGTTGAAAGTACCGTTTATCCCAAAAGTTACATTTTTAGAGAAATCCGCTTTCAGTTCCCCAAAGAAACTAATGGTTTTCACGTTGTCATACAACACATTGAAGGAATTTCCAAAAGTATAACCGTCTGTGTTCGGATTATTTTCGTCGTAACCATAGCTTTTGAATAATGGTTTGTTTTCTTCACTCAAATAAGAACCACGAACATTATAACTCACGCTATTGGCTAATTTTCCTTTTAAACCAACATACACATCAAACTTCTGATCCGTTGGCGCAACACCTAATGTTGGTGCCACAAAGAAGTTTTCCTGTACAAAATCGTGATAAGAGTTTTGTTTCAATGTACCTTCAATTCCGGCATAAAAAATCATTAAATCACCAACAACTCTATACGAACCGGTAACTTGCGGATAGATAAAGAATTTGCTTTCTCCTTCTTCTTGCGCAGCACTGTAAAAGAAACCTACTCCGGCATTAATCGTCAAATCATCTTTTTGGATTTTAACACTAGGTTGAAAACCAACATTGGTAAAACCATATTTATAACTTGGATTTCCTGAAATGTCTTGATCAAAAGAACCACTGATGTAATCTAAGATGAAGTCGGCTTTAATTTTTTGCTCTACAATATCAAATTCTAAGGATGGTTTGGCTACAAAACGGTTTTCCGCTGATCCAAAAGCATCCCAAAAACGACTGAATTTAATAGAACTTTCTTTTAAAACACTACTCAATCCTAATCTTCCTCCAACATATAATGTATGGTAAGTTTGTTGTTCATCAATGGTTTCAATCGTTGCATCCGAAAAAACTCCCGGTGGAATTCCATACCAATTGTAAATTTGGTTTTTATACCCTAAATCGGCATTCCAAGTCATGGCTTTGGTTCGGCTTCCGTACGTTAAATCTAAAGCAGTGTTCATGAATTTATCGTCTAAAATGACATTATCAATTCCACCTTGAGACGAACTGTGACGCAACATACCACCTAAATAATCGGTATTACTTACATTTTCAGTCACGAATAATTCAACATTGGCTGTGCCGTAATTTCCGGCAGCTAATGTCAAATAATTACTAAAGATTTTCTCTTCAGGCGATTTGTCAACATTGGCTGCTTTTCCTTTAGAAGGTGCAAAAGTAGAAGCTACCGGAAAAGAAAAAATGTTGTACTTGATGTTTTCTTTTTTTAAGGTTTCTTCGTCATCCAAAGTTGGCGTTTCCTTTACTTTAAAAGCATCAGAAATTGTTGGCGTATAAGGTTTCACGACGTTTACCACTTCAGTTCCTATATTGTCATCTTTCTTTTGGGCAAAGGAGATTTGGGTCAAAAAGAGAACGGCTACTATATATTTTACTTGTTTCATATCTATTTAAAATTTCACAGAGGTTCACAAAGAAGCTCAAAGATTCACAGAGATTTAATCGGTTATTGAGGAATTCGTTTTGGCCGCTTCGCCTTTGATTATGTCCAATTCGGTTTGCGCTTCCGCTACGATATCGGCATAGGAAGCAAAATTTTTAATTACACTATCCAAGATAGATGTTGCGCTGAAATTGTCTTTTAATTGGTAATAGTTTTTCGCCATTACAATCAAACCTTTGGCACCAAAATATTTATAACCTGAATAATCTTTGGCTAATTTTTGAACTGTTTTATTCGAATCTTCATATTTACCGTCTTTGTTTTTGAAATAGGCTTCATAATACAATGCTTCGGCGGCTAGTTCTCCTTTGGCAATAGTTAATAGTTTGGCGTAAGCCACACGAGCTTTAGCTTCATCATTCACTTGAATCGCCGCACGAGCAACAATAATTTGCGCATCACTCTTAACTTTATTGTCTGTTTTTGGATTAGCCAAAACCTTGTCAGCATAAACTACAGCATTAGCATAATCTTTTTGTTCATAATAAGCACGCATCAAATTGGCTTGGGCAAAAGTTACGTTTTGAGGAAAATCAGCTTCTGCTTCTAAGCGTTTCAAGACCGGAGAAGCTTTGGTGTAATCGTTTTTCTTTAAATGAATTTCGGCCAAACGCGCTAACGATTGTTCGGTAAATTCGTTTCTCTGTTTGTTGATTACGTATTCATAATTGGCCACCGAATTACCTTCCAAACCATCAGCATAATAAGATTGCGCCAAATAGAAATTGGCCTTCAACGCGTGAATTCCGTTCGGAAATTTAGACACATAACCGCTCAAACTCGAGATCGCTTGCTTGGTATTGTTTTGCAAATATTGTTTTTCTGCAGCTTCATAAGTATCATTATCCAATTCGGCATCAGTTACTTCTACGAAATCCAAAGTTCTTACCCAAGAGGCATATTCGTCTACTTTTCCGTTGTCCATATAAATCAAACGCGCAGTAGAAACAGCTTCTAATGCTTCCGGAGATTTTGGATAATCGGCCGCTACTTTTTTGAATTTAGCCAAAGCCAATTCATCTTTTTGTGCATTATAATAAACCAATCCTTGACGCAAAACTGCTTTCGAAGCAAACGAGCCGTTTTTGAATTCGCTCAACAATTGGTCATAAGTTTTTACAGCCAAATCGGTTTTTCCTTCGGCTACATACGTATTCCCTAACTCAAACAAAGCGTCATCACGGAATTTTGAGGTTTTGAAATTTTGCAAGAACTTATTGAAGTCTTCAATTTTCTTATCATTTCGCGAAACGAAACCATAACTCAAGGCTTTTTGGAACGCTGCATAATCGGCGTCAATGCCTTTCATTTCGATGGCTTTGTTGTAAGCATCCATGGCAGGCCAATATTTAGAAGTCACGAATCGGGAATCGCCTAAACGCAAATACGCGTCATTCAAACGCACTTTATCGTCTTTGTTTCCGTCAATGAAATTTTGGAAATAATTTCCGGCTTGTTCGTATTCCTTTTGCTTGAAATAAGCGTAAGCGATGTTGTAATTGATGTTTTTATGTTCCGGTGTTTCTTTGGCGGAAGCATAAGCTACAAATTGTTTGAAACTCAACAAAGCTTCATTGAAATTGTCTAAAACATATTCGGTTTCGCCTTTCCAGAAAGTCGCTCTGGCAGTGAACTTTTCATTTTTTGGCGTCGCAATTGACTTTTTAAACATGCCTAAAGCACCTTTATAATCGCCATCCGTATACAATTCAATCCCGCGATAGAAAGTTACTTTTTGATAAGCCGGCTTGTTTTCGACGGTATTGTTTTTTTCCAATAACGTCAACGCATCTTTATAATTTTTCGAAGTGATATACGAATTGATTAACAAATTTTCGATTTCAACTTTGCTGGTCGAATTCGGATATTTGGTCAAAAACGCCGACAATACATCCGGAACCGATTGGTAGGAGTTTCCGATTTCGTAACTCAATTTGGCGTAATTTAAATTGGCATCTTCCTGAATTTGTTTGTCAAAATCCATTTCAGAAGCACTTTTGAAAGCGTTCAATGCTTGTTGTTTTTTATCGGTCTTGAAATAACATTCACCCAAGTGATAATAGCCATTTTGAGCTACCGAATCTTTTCCTTCAATGATTTTATTGAATTGCAAAATCGCATTTTCATAGTCTTTTTGCATGTAGTAAGTGTAACCTAATTGGTAATAATCAGTGTTACTCCATTTGCCTTTTTTGCCTCGGTATTCTTTTAAATAAGGCAATGCTTTGTCATATTGTTTCAAATTGAAATGACTTTCGCCTATGATTTTATTCAATTCAGATTTTTCGGAAGCGTTTGAATTGGGCATTGCAGTCAAACCGGCTTGAATGGCTTGCTCAAATTCACCGGCTTTAAAATGCATGTCGGCTTTGAAATAAGACAATTTCTCTTTGTATTTTTCTTCGGTTTCAACTTCTTTGAAATATTTATTGGCTTCTTGGTAATTGTTGCCTTCATATTCCATAAATCCTAAGTAGTAATTGGCTTGTGTTCCGTATTCTTTAGAATTCACGACTTTTTTCAGATACTCAGCGGCTTCTTTTTTGTTTCCTGCAGTAAAATAAGCATAGCCTTTTTGGAAAGTAAATTTTTCACTTTGCTCATAAGTCAAAGCACTTTCGTCTACTTTATCAAAATATTGCAACGCTTGAGGAAATTTTCCTTGCTCAAAATAGTATTGGGCTACTTCAATGTAAGCCTGATTTTGTTTCGAACTCGTTGGATAATCCGCAACGAATTTTTCCATCAACTCATCGGCATTGCTTTGATTTAAATGAATAGCACAATTGGCGATATAATAAGCACAGTCGGATTGAACATCTTCTGCTCTGCTGTCTTGCTTTACTCTTTCGAAAAGAATTTGGGCCGATTGGTACTGCTTGTCTTTGTACAATAAAATAGCCTTGTCGAAATCGGATAAATTATGGGTATAAATAGCAGATTGTTGGGCTGACATCGTTGAAATTCCTGCAACAGTCAGTAGAAAACATAACATTAAAACTCTACGCATGGTCTTTATTTTTACTTATCCAAAAATATTACTCTATACACTATAACGTGAAAACTATACCATTTATTATAAACATTCTTTTAAACAATTTCTTTTGAGGAAAAGATAAGAGAAGATGAGACAAAAAGAGGAGAGACATTCTATTTGAAATGAGTCTATTATCTATCCGTCTATCATCTATTATCTGAATTAGAAAAATATATTTTGAATACAAGCCTTATCTTTATTACTTTTACCACATAAACCAAATTACTCATGTCACAAACAGTTTTATCTTTAAAAAACGTTACGATTTATCAGGAAAAGAAAGTGATTTTATCACAAGTTAACCTTGAAGTAAAAGAAGGCGAATTCCTTTATATCATTGGTAAAACAGGTACGGGTAAAAGTAGTTTTATGAAAACTTTATACGGAGATTTGCCTTTGACTGAAGGTTCCGGAACTATTGTGGGCTATGATTTGGTGAACTTAAAGGAAAATGACATTCCGTTTTTGAGAAGAAAGATTGGGATTGTTTTTCAGGACTTTCAATTATTGCACGATAGAAGCGTAAACAAAAACATGTTGTTCGTTTTAAAAGCTACCGGTTGGAGTGATGAAAAAGCGATGCAAGACAAAATCGACGAAGTTTTAGAAAAAGTTGGTTTAAAAGGAATTGCCAACAAAATGCCGCACCAACTTTCGGGCGGAGAACAACAAAGAGTAGCGATTGCGAGAGCATTATTGAACGATCCGGAATTAATCCTAGCAGATGAACCAACGGGAAATTTAGACCCGCAAACAAGCGCGGAAGTTTTGGCTGTATTGAAAAAAATTAACGAAAATGGCAAAACGGTAATTATGGCTACGCACGATTATGCGGTGATTATGAAATTCCCATCGAAAACGTTGAAATGTGAAGACAATACTATTTTTGAAGTCGTTCAGAAGACGGTTTAATCCCATTCACATCGGTTAAAAACTTAGCCAATAGCAAAATTACAAACGGAAAAGTCACGAGGTGAAATCTATCGCCTTGACCACACGACACTCCTGACAACACAATAATATAAGTAATAAAAAACGCTATAAAAAAGTACAGACGTTCTTTTTTGTAGTACTTGAATAAAAAGTAGGCGGAAAGCAATATCGCCAGCAAAGTAAAGATTCTGTTTTGCCATTTGGTCACCTCAAAAACTAACGATTTCCAAAACGAAAAGTTATCTTTATTCTCATGATTTATCAAATTTTCAATGCAAACATTTCCGGTTATTGAATTATCGAGTACATCATCAAAATAGGCTTTTATCAAATTCGGAAAATTGTTTTTAACTTGGTCTTTAAGATCTTCCGTTGCCACTTTCTTTTGGTCAGTAAAATTCAGACCAAACAAATATTCTCCTCTCGGATTGTTCCTTCCAATGTATTCCTGCCCGTTTTCATAACATTTCGCTTTAGTACAAAGATAATTGTGATAGGTCACACCGTCAATGTAGCTGATGGTAAAATCGCCATACTGCACGCGCATTCCCACTACTTGAATGGCAATCATTAATAGACTTCCATACACAAAAATCATGCTTTTTGACTTGTAGTTTCTAAAAACTTCTTTGATAAAAAACAGTGTAATTATAATTGCAAAAAACTTAGCGCCCGGTTTGACCAACATACTCGACAATACTAAAGCCAAAGCCAATGACAGATACCAAAACTTCTTGGTTTTATAATATTGGAACAATAAATAAAAGGCCAACATGATGAAAAAAACAAAAATGTTTTCGGTCAAAATGTGAAAATTCCAAATGATATTTCCCAAGAAAAAAAAAGGAAAAATCGCAAACACAAAAGCCACTTTTTCTTTGACAAAATACTTCGCAATTTCAAATAGAAGTATCGAAGTGCCTAACCAACAAAAAACATTGACCAACAAACTCCATTGAAAAATTCCGGCATCTGAACTTCCGAATAAATACGGAAATCCGGTAATAAAAGCCATCACCATCGGTCGGTAATAATGACCTGTGAATTTATGATACATCTTTTGGGCTGATTCCAAATAGTTCTCACAATCGGGATAAACTTTGGTTTGCAGGTCTAATTGCAAAAGAAAGTTTAAGGTTTCCAAACAAAACAAACCCACAATAATAATAAGGAAATGATAACGGTATTTTTTCCAAAAGGAAGTCAAACTATTCTTATTTGTTGTCAACATACTGATTTTATTTGAAGTCTATTGTAAATCTACAGTAAAAAATATACCTGAATTTGAAGGGTTATACAACTAAAATTTACAATTAAAAATAGCTGAACGAAAATCCATGTAAATTAAGATTTACTAAATCAATTCGGTTCATAGTGCTAATATTACCAAAAAATATATTTCTTTGTAAAGGTATTATTAAATTCCGCTTTTGTAAATGATTTCAATCCTTATTCCAACATACAACTTCAACACTTTACCTTTAGTACAGGAATTGCACAATCAAATCCTTTTGGAAAATATCGAATTTGAAATCATCGTTCAAGATGATGCTTCTCCGGTCAACGAAAATACGGAAATCAACTCAAAGATAAACCAACTGAAAAACTGTCGTTTTGAGCGCAATGAAACCAATTTAGGTCGTGGACAAAACAGAAATGCCTTGGTAGCGAAAGCCCAATATGATTGGATTTTATTAATGGATTGCGACATGTTTCCCAAGAGTAAAAACTTCATCAAAATTTATTTAAAAAGCATTAGTAAAAAAGACAAACAAGCCGTTTTTGGAGGTATTATTTATTTTGATGAAAAACCTAAAGATAATGAAGTCCTGAGATGGGTTTTTGGCAAAAACAGAGAAGAAATTCCGTTAAAAAAAAGATTGACAAATCCTTATCATTATACTTTAATCTCGAATATTTTAGTCCAAAAAAAATGGGTAATGGCACATCCTTTTGACAATAACATTTACAATTATGGTTATGAAGATGTGGTCTTAATTTTAGGCTTTAAAAGTAATAACATTCCCATACACCATATCGAAAATCCGGCCTTTCATCTGAATCTAGAAACATCTTCCGTTTTTTTAGAGAAATCGCATTGTTCTTTGGAGAATTTGAAACACATTATTGACAAGAAAATCATCGAACCCAATGATACTGCTTTGATTAAAATGTATGCTAAACTCGAAAAATTGAAATTGGTAAAAACGACAGCGTTTCTATTCAAAATTTTAAAAAAGTATTTCATTAAAAATTTGCTTTCAAAAAACCCATCCATTTTTATATTTGACGTTTATCGTTTAGGTTATTTTTGCCAATTAAACTCACGCTGATGCCCAATTTTTCAATAGTTATAACGGTTTACAACAAAGAAAACTTTGTAGGCGAAACGCTAGAAAGTGTTTTGAAACAAACGTATACCGACTTTGAAATAATCATTGTTAATGACGGCTCAACAGACAATAGCGAGACTGTTATCCAAACTTTTAAAGACAGTCGTATTCAATATTTTTTTCAAAAAAATGAAGGCGTTGCCAAAGCAAGAAACTTCGGAATTGAAAAAGCCCAAGGCGATTATGTTTGCTTTTTAGATGCCGATGATTATTGGAATTCGAATTTTCTGGAAACCATGCATTACTACTGTCAAAAACTTCCCGAACAAAAAGTGTTTGCGTGCGCAATTGAAGTGGAAACAGAGAATAAAACCTTTCCGGCGAATTATTCAATTGACAAAAAAGCAGATTTTGAAATCGTTGATTTTTTTACCGCAAGTCAAAAAGAATGTGTGCTTTGGACATCAAGTTCGGTTTTTCAAAAAAGTGTTTTTGAAAGCGTTGGACACTTTGACACCAATATCAAAAAAGGCGAAGACACTGAGTTATGGATTCGAATTGGCCTTCAATATCCGATTGTATTTCTTTGGCAGATTTTGGCCAAATATGTTTATGACAAAAGCAGTGTTTCCCGCAATCTGACTTACTTTTTTGAACCTTATACTTTTGAAAAATACGCTTTAGAAGAAAAGAAAAATCCAAAACTGAAACAATACTTGGATTTGAACCGATTTTCAGCCGTAATTAAATGCAAATTGAACGGTGATTTTGAAACAGCAAAATTACTTTACAAAGAAATCGATTTGGAAAAAATAGGCTGGAAAAAAGAAATCCTATTGCAATTGCCAAGTCTCTTATTAAAATCCTTGATTAGTTTCAAAAACTTTTTAGCTAAAATAGGTTTGGGAAAATCAGTTTTTAGATAACAAAAACTCCTCGTAATCACGAATATAATCGGCTTCTACAAAAACTTCCGAAGCAATGACCAAACAAACCGAACCTGAAGAAAAATTCTCCAATTCGCGCCAAATGCCTTGCGGAATTAACAAACCTTGATTGGGTTTATTCAAAGTCACCTTTTTTTCACTTTGTCCATCATTCAGAATAACATCAAAACTACCGCTTAACGCCACCAAAAACTCCTGTTGTTCTTTGTGCGAATGACCACCACGCCGGCTGCCACTGGGAATATCATACAAATAATAAACACGCTTCATCTCAAAAGGAATAACCTCATTTTCTATAACAGAAAGATTCCCACGCGTGTCGTGAACTTTAGGAATTTCGATGATTTTGGCGTCGTTTATACTAGTCATTTGCTTTTAATAAATTTTGCCATTGATGGGCAATGGTTGTCAAAGATAAATGTTCTACACTTTTCTGAGCATTATTTTTACAGTTTTGGTATAAATTTTCGTCTTCAATCATCAAATTCATGGCTTCCGCCAAAGCTTTTGGGTTGTGATTTTCTACTAATAATCCGTTGACTTTATTTTGCACAATTTCTCTTGGACCGGTTTCGCAATCTACTGAAATCACAGGCGTTCCAACGGCTAAAGATTCCACCAAGGACATCGGGAAACCTTCAAAATAACTGGTCAAAACCGTAGCTCTTGCATTTTGAATGTAAGGAACAATGTCTTTTTGAAAAGGCAACACTTTAACAAAATCGTTGAGATTTTTGCTTTTGATTTTAGCCAAAATAGCGTCTTTATCAGAACCATCGCCTACTAAAAGTAAACTAACTTTTTTCTCTTGAAGTTTAGAGATTTCATAAGATTCAATCAGCAAAGTCAAGTTCTTGATTTTGTCTTCCAATCTTCCAAAAAATATAAAATAGCTTTGCGGAACATTGTTTGGTTTGTCAAAAACGGTTTCGGTAAAAACTACCGGATTGTAAATGGTTGTTGTATTGTTAAAGCCATATTTGGCGTTGACTTTTTCTTCGATTTCATTGGAAACAAATACCAATTGCGTCGCCTTTTGATAAAGATATTTGGCCCAAAAAACAGATTTCGGCAAATACATTTCAATATCTGAACTGTGAATCATGAAATAGGTTTTTCGATTGCCGTAAATCCATTTGGTGAAAATTTCACGCAATAACATTGGTCGAGACCGTATGTCGATTATGGTTTCGATTTGGTTTTCGTGCAAGTATTGGGCAATATATTTTCCCTTTTTAATCGCTCTAAAAACACCTTTTTCTTGGGCAAACAATTGTCCTAAATTGACCAATTTGCCTTGATATTCATAATCTACGAAATCCAAAATGATGATATGATGTACTTCATACCCTAAATTGTGCAACATCAATCCTAACAAACTGGCAAAACGCTCAGCGCCGCCAACACCAAGTGAAGCGGAAACTATAGCGATTTTATTGTTGTTTTTCATTTCTTACTTATATTGCAGAGATATTTTTTCAAAACGACATCAATTTTTGTCAGCGTAAATATAGGTAAACACGTTTAAAAATTGATATGGAGTTTACCTCTGACCTTAGAAACAATAACAAAAACAGAAGAAATATAGGAACATAATGAAGATTTTACTCATTGGAGAATACAGTCGGCTACACAATTCTTTAAAAGAAGGTTTGCTCGAGTTGGGAAACGAAGTTACTATCTTGGGATTCAAAGATGGCTTCAAGGATTTTCCCGTTGATTTTCCTTTGGTTAAAAAATGGGATTACGGTTTTTTGAAAAAAGTGAAATTGGGGGTTTTAAAACTGACCGGATTTGACATTTCTTCTTATTTAACGTATAAACAATTTCAGCAAAACCAACAGTATTTTCAAGGATTTGATGTGGTACAACTCATTAATGAAAACAGTTTTTTTTGCGACTTCCAATACGAGAAAAAGATTTTAAACTATCTTTTCAAAAACAATAAAAAGGTCTTTTTACTTTCTGCCGGAGATGATTATGAATATGTGAATTACAATTTTAACCATCCGGAAAACCCTTCGATCGTACAACCTTATTTGGACGGAAAAATTGCAGATAAAGCCTTTTCAAATGTTTTAAAATTCAGAAGAAAATCGTTTGAAAAACTACATGACTTTATTTATCAAAACATTCAAGGTGTGATTGCCACCGACATTGATTATCACATTCCATTACAAAATCATCCCAAATATTTAGGTTTGATTCCGAGTCCGATTAATTTAACAAAATTTCCTGAAAGCGAATTAAAAATCGGTGACAGAATTATTATTTTTCATGGGATTAACCGTGAAAGTTATTTCAAAAAAGGCAATGATTATTTTGAAAAAGCACTGGAAATAGTTCAGCAAAAATACAACGCCAAAATTGATGTTTTTGTAACCGAAAATGTGCCTTACAACGATTACATCAACCGCTACAATCAAGCGCATATCGTTTTAGATCAATTATACGGTCACGACCAAGGCAGCAACGCATTGGAAGCGATGGCAAAAGGCAAAGTGGTTTTTACCAACGCGAGTAAAACTTTTGAAAATCATTACAATCTAAAGGATAAAGTAGCTGTCAATGCACTTCCTGAGGTAGATTATTTGGTTACCCAATTGTCATTCTTAATTGAAAATCCGGAAGCGATAAAAAATATGGGGCAACGAGCTCGAAAATTTATTAAAAAAGAGCATGATTATCTGACTGTTGCCGGGAAATTTTTAGCCGTTTGGCACCGATAATTACACTTTCAACCATTGTTCTAATTGACTCATCTCACCTTGCCAATCTCTGGCTATATTACTTTTTAACAATTTTGCAGGAATACCGCCGATAAGTACATTTTGTCCAAAAGAAGTATAATCTTTAGTACACAAACTGTTTGAAGCAATTGTACAAAAATCAGGTGTATTGGTATTGGACAAAATGGTCACTCTGTTGCTAATATAATTGTAGTTCCCTAATTTTATTGGCGCAGTAAACGGATATTTTTCACCCGAAACAGTATCAATCATTTGGTGAACAGTCGTGTCGGAAAGTTGGGATTCGTAACCTATTCTCGCAAAGTCACCCAAAGTGATTTTATCAAAACAAATGATTTTTCCGCTATGGCCTAAAGACGACATATTGCCCATTGCTAAAATGGCATTTGGACCAACATGAACCAAATAATCTTTCCCGAATTGGACATGTCCATTAAAAATCATTTTGCCTTCTAAATTAAATTCCGCAATACCTTTGGAACGGGAAATAATTTCGTAAGGCTGACCAAAGCCAATCATTCCTGATTTTATGGGTGCATTGAGAATTATTTCGCCGGAAATGTTTTTGAGTTTTACACTACCGTAAAAGTAAATCGGAAGTTTTTTAGCCAAGGAAAAAGGAAACTTTTTAAAATTAAAATACAGCGTTTTTGTCCAATTGATGGAGCAATAAAATTGTATTTTCTGATATAAGTTTCTTAACATTCCCATATTTATTCTTTCTTTCCGGAAAATAAATCTTTAAAATTCAGCCTTTTATTCAATTGGACAAATGAAAATCCCAACGAAATCAGGATTAAAACTGACAGCAATATATACTTTAAAATAATCGATTCAATATTTAAAGATAAAAAAGTTCCCAAACAGATAAAAGTACAATACGAAAATAACCGGTAAAATTCCTTATCAAATTCAAAATCATATCGCTTTGCGGTAATTAATTTCAATCCGAAAAAATGAATAATATAATTAACCAAAAAAGTAATCCCTAATCCTTCCAATCCATAGAAATAAAATCCTAAAATATTGATTATTAAAAATAAGGAATTAAAAAAAACAGACGTTTTAATAAATATTCCGGAATCTCCTTTGGCAATCAAAACATAACCCATCGACCAAGAAACCGCTTTGACAATCATGCCCAAAATACCCCAACAAACCAAAGGCACAATCGGTAAAAACTCTTTAGAATAAAGCAATCGAATAACTGTTGGTGCAAATACCAAAAACACTACAACGATTGGAGTCAACAATAAAACAGCAATGATAGATTGTTCTGTAACTAACTTTTTTACCTTAAGGTTATCGTGACAAACTTTAGCTAATCTTGGATAATAATCGGTTGCCATCGCAGTAAAAATCACACCAACATAAGTATTCAAAATCGTAAAACCGGCGCTGTAAAACCCAACTTCGGAAACACTTTTATAATGGCTGATAAAAACCTGAAGTAAATAGGAAGACAAAGTAGTTAGTAAACCAATTAAACTAAGCGAAAAACCAAGTATAATGAGTTGTTTTCCTTCAACAAAAACTTCTTTATTGGTCAACTTGACATTCTCAATTTTGATTTTTGCCCTAAAATAAAAAGCAACCATCATCGCTATCAAAGAAGAAATGACAATCGATGGCACAATTCCGTTTATTTTAAACCAATAGTACAAAGGAAGTGAAACCAGCAATCCCAATAAATTACCCAATAAATTGGCTTTTGCCAAATATTGAATCTTGCTTAATCCCTGAAGAACAACTAAACTTCCGTTGGTTAATTGCTTAAATAACAAGGTAGAAGCAATTAAAACAAAGGCTAAAGTATATTGATCATTTCCAAAAGTCAGTCGGCTTAAAAATGGAGATAAAACAGCTACCGAAATCGCTCCCAAAATACCTGTAATCCAAATCAGTCTTTTAAGAATTGACACTTCTTTGGCTAATGATTCGGGATTATTCTCAGCGGCTGAGATGGCTTTAACACCACTGGTTTCTATACCTGCGTTGGTGAAACTTCCAATTAAATTGATTGCCGAATTGAATAATCCGATAAGCCCAATTCCAGCCGGACCGATTAGTATTGCAATAATTTTGGAACGGACTAAAGAAATTACAATACTAAAAACCTGTACACTTCCAAAAATAGAGGTTGATTTGATGATTTGTCGGTATGAAGATTGGGCATCCGTCATGAAATCAATACTGATTTAAAATTTGAATCACACTCGTTACTTCTTCCTCAGTCATCACCGGACTCAAAGGCAAACTCAATACTTCGCGATGAATTTTTTCTGTGATGGGAAATGAAAGCGAATTCCATTGTGCTAACGCTTTTTGTTGGTGTGACGGAATCGGATAATGAATTAGTGTTTCTATATTTTTTTGTTTCAAATAATCTTGTAAATCTTCTCTGTTTTGGGTTCGAATCACAAACAAATGAAAAACATGATTATTACTTCCATTCCAATAGGGCAAAGTGATTTTATCGTTTTTGATTTCGGCTACATAGCGTTTGACAATAGCCTTTCTTTTCTGATTTTCAGTGTCTAAATGAGGTAATTTAACATTTAAAAAAGCGGCTTGCAATTCGTCTAAACGAGAATTAATTCCTATAAATTCGTTGTAATATTTTTGTTCCGAACCATAATTCCGCAAAGCGAAAATTACTTTGGCCAAATCGGCATCATTGGTTGTAATTCCACCGGCATCGCCTAAAGAACCAAGATTCTTCGCGGGATAAAAACTAAATGCCGCTGCATTAGAGAGATTTCCGGATTTTCGCAATTCGTAATTCGTAATTTGTGATTCGTAATTCATTGCTGCGCCATGAGCTTGCGCCGCATCTTCAACAACCAATAAATTATGTTGCTTGGCGATACTATTTATTTTATCCATTTCGGCCAGTTGTCCATAAAGATGAACTGCTAAAATAGCTTTTGTTTTTGACGTTATTCTTTCTGCAATTAAATCGGGATTGAGATTGTAGGTTTCCAACTTTGGTTCCACCAATACCGGAACCAAATCCGCTTGCAAAATGGCTAAAATACTGGCAATATAAGTATTCGCAGGAACGATAACTTCATCGTCTTTTTGCAGTTTTCCGAGTTGGATATACCCTTTAAAAATTAAAACCATCGCATCCAATCCGTTGCCTACGCCGATGCAATATTTAGCACCACAATATTGGGCAAAATCACGTTCGAAAGTTTTGACTTCGTCGCCTAAAACAAACCAACCTTTATCCAAAAACTGTTGCATTTTTTCTTGAAATGCGGTTTGATAAGGCAAATTGATTTTATGTAAGTCGAGGAATTTTATCATATCAAAACATTTTCTAATAACCCATAATTGCTTGTTTTCACTTCATAAAAATCTTGAACAACGGTTTTAGCGCCAAAACTTTCTTTCCAAAACAAAATACCTTCATTGATTTTCTTGCCGTTTTCTTCGTGTGACGGACCAAAATCAAAATAGATTTTATCTTTAAAAACTTCGGTTATCAAATGGTTGTAAAGAAAATCTAAACTTCCCAATTCGTTCTTTTTTTCATTGCCTGAAATGTATTGTGGATGTGCCACATTATCGGTAATAAAAACCGTTGTTCCTGCCACAATTTTATCTTCGTGATAGACATTAAAATGCCAAATATTATTTGGGAATTTTTGTTGTAATTTTATTATTTCTTCTACTGAATGCACTGGTTTGGCTTGGTGCTTTTTGTCTAAATTCGGAATCAAAATTTCGTTCCAAAAAAGGTCAAACTTCAATTCTTTCTTGATGACTAAATCGTTTTTTATACCACGTCGCAAACTCTCTTTTCGGGTTTTTGTAAAAGAAAATGGTTTCTTAAGGTCAATTACCGACAAACAATCTCTTCGGATTAATTGGGCTTTCGCCAAAAACAAAGCATATTCAATCTCCTCAGAAAAGAAACAATTATAAATACTTGGAACTAATTTCAACTGAAAACTTTCGAACTGATTTAGGCTTAAAAAAGCCAAAACTGATTTGACTACAGTAATGACTTCACCTAATTTTACCTTTTCTCCAAAAACAAAACCGCCGTAAGTCAGGCCTTGGTGAGAAAAAAGCGTATTATCTTTAACATTCGCCGGAAGTACCGAAACCAATTTTTGTCCTTCAAAAACCATTAAAGAATAGTCTTCAAACCGATCAGCATGGTATTCCATAAAATCGCGATGAAACAAAAAAGTAGCATTTTTGGCCGTGCCGATAAAAGCATTCCAAAGCAAAAAATCGTCCGAATGATAACGTCTAACAGTATAGTTTTTCACAAGTGTGGTTTAAACTTTGGAAAATTAAACATTTATTTTTTAATAGCATTCATTGGGCAAAAAATATGAAATCCAAAATAATTACTTAATTTTAGCCTACTAAATTTAAAATTGCCTTGAATTTAAAACGTATATTACTCTGTTTTATTGCCTTACACTTCAATATTTACGGCGTGAGCGGACAAGATATTTCCCTTTATGAACAATTCAACGGAAGGTATGATTTTACCTTTTTGGGCAACACTTTAAATACTCAGGAAAACAACAGTACTTTGAACTCTGTGACCGTTACTTCTTCTGCGGCTAACTTGAATCTTAGCCCGACTGATGTCATCGAAAAAGCATATCTATATTGGGCCGGATGTGGTGATGGGGATTTTGAAGTAACCTTAAATACAACAACTATTACACCCGATAGGACTTTTAGTTACAGTAGGAATTTTGACGGCACCATTTTTACTTACTTTAGTGCTTTTAAAGATGTTACTACACAAGTACAAAACACCGGAAACGGCACTTATACTTTGTCTAATCTTGATATTTCCCCTTTTGAAGACTTGCATTTACAAAGAAGAACCAATTTTGCCGGATGGGCTATTGTGATTATTTACAAAAACCCAAATTTACCTTTAAATCAAATCAATGTTTATGACGGTTTAGAAGGCGTTCCCGATGAGCTATCAATAACCTTAACCAATTTAAATGTCATTGACAACCTCAATTCTAAAGTTGGTTTTTTAGCTTGGGAAGGCGATGCGGCATTGGCCACAGAAGAATTTAGGATCAATGGTGATTTGCTGAGCAATCCCTTAAATCCGGCCACTAATGTTTTTAACGGAACCAATTCTGTTACCGGGAACACCACTATGTTTAATATGGATTTAGATATTTATAACATACAAAATCTTATTGCTGTTGGAGATACAGCTGCTGAAATATCGCTTACTTCCTTTCAGGATTTTGTGATGATAAACTCGGTTGTAACCAAGCTAAACAACCAGTTACCCGATGCCAGTGTGACTATAAATTCAGTCAACAAAGAATGCAATTCGAGAACCATAGTAGTGACTTATACGGTTTCTAATTTGAATTGTACCGGTCCGCTACCGGCTGAAACACCGATTTCAATTTACATCAACGGACAATTAGTCGATGTTACTGAAACCACTACATCCATTCCGATTGACGGATTTATCACAGCACAAGTAACTATTGTTTTACCCATTTGGGTTCCCAATAATTTTGAAATCAAATTCGTAGCAGATGACAAAGGCGACGGAACAGGTATCGTTAATGAGTTAGTGGAAAATAACAATATTTTTTTAGCCAATGAAGCGCTTTACACTTCGCCCACTTTTAATGATTTAGGAAACTTAGTTTCTTGTAACGAAGGCTTTACGCAAGCCACTTTTGATTTCTCAGCTTATGAAGTATTGGTCAAAACTGATCCCGAAGACAGTGTCGCTTTTTACGAAACTGAAGAAGATGCTATTAACGGCGTTAGCCCTATTTTAAATACTTCCAATCATGTTGCTACCGCTACGCCAAAAGAAATTTATGTTAGAATAGACAACCAAAATTGTTATGCAATAACCTCATTTTTCTTGACCAGTCGAAATTGTCCGCCAACCGTTTACAACTTTGTTTCTGTTAATAATGACACGCTAAACGAATCTTTCACCATTGGAGGTTTACAAAATATCTTCTTGAATTATAAAATAGAAATTTATAATCGTTGGGGAAAATTAGTTTGGACCGGTAATCAGAACACTCAAAATTGGGATGGCTATATCAAAGATGGATTAGGAACCAAAAATGCTCCTGATGGAACCTATTTCTATTTATTGTATCTAAATGACCCTGATTATCCAAAACCTTTAAGCGGTTATGTGTATTTAGTTCATTAATAAGAAAAACTTAGTAATTTTGTCCTGTAACTTCAAGATTACAACTGCCTAATGAAACAAATCACCAGCGCTCAAAATCCTTTTATCAAATCTTTGGTTCTGCTACAAGACAAAGCCAAAGCCAGAAAACAATCCGGCACTTTCTTAATTGAAGGTGTTCGCGAAATTGAATTGGCTATCAAAGGAAATTACGAATTGGAAACGATACTAATTTGCACGGAATTAGTTGATTTATCTAACCATCTAATAATACAAAAATCGAATAGTCCAATAATAGAAATTTCCAAAGAAGTCTATCAAAAACTCGCTTACAGAGATACAACAGAAGGTATTTTAGCGGTCGCCAAAATCAAATCTTTACAACTTTCTGATTTAAAATTACCCGAAAACCCGTTAATTGTAGTGATGGAAGCCATTGAAAAACCGGGAAACATTGGCGCTATGTTGCGCACTTGTGATGCCGCCAAAGTGGATGCCGTAATCATCGCCAATCCAAAAACGGATTTATACAACCCCAATATAGTTCGCTCCAGCGTTGGATGTTTGTTTACCAACCAAATAGCAACTGCCACCACAGAAGAAACGATCAATTTTTTAATCAAAAACAACATCAATTTTTATAGCGCAACGTTACAAAATTCAACGGCATACCATACCCAAAACTATAATTTACCTACCGCATTGGTCGTTGGCACAGAAGCCACAGGACTATCCCAACTTTGGCGCGATAAAGCCACTCAAAACATCATTATCCCTATGCAAGGCGAAATCGACAGCATGAATGTTTCTGTTGCCGCAGCGATTTTGATTTTTGAAGCCAAACGCCAACGAGGATTTTAAATTAAGATAACCAATTTTAGAATTTTAACGCTAAATTGTCTCTCTGAGCGCAGTCGAAGGGTTTTGTCAATAAAAAATAACCATGAAAAAAGTACTATTAATTGCGGTTTCCATTTTAACTTTTGGAACCAATACAGCCCAAATTACAGAAAAAGAAGTAGATGTTCTGGTTGAAAATACCTTAAAAACCTTTAATGTTCCGGGCATCGCTGTTGGAATTGTCAAGGATGGAAAATTGGTTTTCGCCAAAGGTTATGGCGTAACCAACATCAAAACCCAACAAAAAGTGGATGCCAATACGTTATTCGGAATCGCTTCGAATAGTAAAGCATTTACCGCATCGGCTTTGGCGATTTTAGTAGATGAAGGCAAAATCAATTGGGATGATAAAGTCCAAAAATATTTGCCGGAGTTTAAAATGTATAATGAATATGTAACCAATGAATTCACCATTCGTGACTTATTAACGCACAGAAGCGGACTCGGTTTAGGCGCCGGAGATTTAATGATTTGGCCTGACGGACATGATTTCACCCCTAAGGATATTGTCAAAAATATTCAATATTTAAAACCGGTTTCAGGCTTCAGAACCAAATATGATTACGATAATTTGCTTTATGTTATTGCCGGTGAAGTCATTGAAAAAGTATCCGGAAAAACCTGGTGTGAATATGTTGAAGAACGTTTGATGAAACCTATTGGCATGAACAAAAGTGCGGCTTCATGGTCAAGATTAAAAGATACTACTAATACCATCGTTCCGCATGTGCCAACCAACGGAAAACTGGAAATTGTACCGAGGTATACCAATCACATTTTTGACGCTGCTGCCGGTTTGTATGCTTCTGTGAATGATTTAAGCCAATGGCTGATTGTGCAAATGAACAAAGGAAAATATGGGGAAAACCAACAACTTTTCAGTGAAAAACAATGGAAAGAAATGTGGACACCACAAACTATTTTACCGATGGGAAAGACTTATCCTTATATTTCTAACTTCAGAAATTACGGTTTAGGCTGGCGTTTGGAAGACATCAATAGCCATTTACAAGTTTCTCACACCGGCGGTTTGGACGGAATTGTAACGCAAACCATCATGATTCCGGATGTTAATTTAGGAATTATTGTTTTAACCAATCAACAAAGTGGCACAGCTTTTATGGTCATTTCCAATACTATTAAAGACAGTTATTTAGGCTTGCCCAAGTTTGACCATTTGGCTTATTTGGGTCAGGAAAGAAAAGCCAAAGAAGACGATGCCGATAAAATAACTGACCAAATTTGGGCAAAAGTAGCTCAAAACGCTAAAGATAAAATCAAAATCGATTTCAAAAAATACATTGGCATTTACAACGATAAGTGGTTCGGCGAAGTCAGCATTTTCGAAAAGAAAGGCAAATTATACTTTGCTTCTAAACGTTCGAAAAGATTAATTGGGGAAATTTTCTTTTACAAAGACCAAAATTTTGTCGTAAAATGGGATGTTAGAAGTTTTAATGCCGATTCGCATATTTTCTTTGATTTAGACACAAATGGACAAGTCAATCACTTCAAAATGGAAGCCATTTCGCCTTTAACAGATTTTAGTTATGACTTCCATGATTTGGATTTTAGTCGCGCAAAATAAACTTTCTTACTGAAATTCAATCCATTGCATTTTTGTTCTCGAAGTTTCGGAATTCTCTCTTGAATTTGCCTTATAAGAGTTGCACATCTCGCTAGTTATTCCTAATTTTAAGAATTGAATGAACATGTTATGATTGAAATTGATTTAGAAGAAGAAAAAAAAGCTATTGCCCGAGAATACAAAGAACTACTTCGCATAAGTTACCAAACGCTTACCGATTCAGATAAAAAATTGATTCGGAAAGCCTTTGATGTAGCGGTTGACGCTCACAAAGACCAACGCCGTAAATCTGGTGAAGCCTATATCTTCCATCCTATTGGCGTGGCCAAAATTGTCGCTTCCGAAATTGGTTTAGGCGCTACCAGTATCGCCGCAGCATTAATGCATGATGTAGTGGAAGACACTAATATTACAGTTGAGGATATTGAAAAAATGTTCAATCCTAAGATTGCGCATTTGGTAGAAGGCCTGACTAAAATCTCCCAAGTCAAAAAAGACATGAACATCTCCATGCAAGCGGAAAACTTCCGTAAAATGCTATTGACTTTAAATGACGATGTTCGGGTGATCTTAATCAAAATCGCCGACCGCTTGCACAACATGCAAACTATGGATTCGATGCCCGATTATAAACAGGTGAAAATCGCTTCTGAGACTCTATACATTTATGCACCACTCGCCCATCGTTTGGGATTGTACAACATCAAAACCAAGTTAGAAGACTTAGGTTTAAAATACACTGAGCCTGATGTTTTTGCCGATATCGTCAGCAAAATAAAAGAAACCAAAGAAGAACAAGACGAATATATCTCTACGATTTCTAATGTTTTAAAAAAATCATTAGATGATGAAGGTGTGGAATACACCATGAAAGGACGACCAAAATCCATCTACTCCATTCGCCGAAAAATGGCGGCACAAAACGTCACCTTTGATGAAGTATATGACAAGTTTGCACTCCGAATTATCTACAAATCCAACTTACATGACGAAAAATTCCTGGCTTGGAAAATCTATTCGATAGTCACCGATCATTATCGTCCGAGTCCGAGTCGTTTGCGCGATTGGATTTCATCACCAAAATCAACCGGTTACGAAGCTTTGCACATCACGGTTATGGGACCAAAAGGCCGTTGGGTAGAAATTCAGGTGCGAAGCGAACGCATGGATGAAATTGCTGAAAAAGGATATGCTGCGCATTACAAATACAAACAAGGCGCCACGGAAGAAAGCGGTTTAGACACTTGGCTAAATCTTTTGAAAGAAGCTTTGGAAAGTTCCGAAACCAATGCGGTCGACTTTGTAGAAGATTTCAAAATGAACTTGTATGCTAAAGAAATCTTTGTGTTTACCCCAAAAGGAGAAATTAAATCTTTACCCAAAGGCGCCACTTCCTTAGATTTTGCCTTCAGTATTCACTCTGAAATCGGGATTAGAACCCGTGGAACCCGTGTCAATGGGAAATTAGTACCGTTAAATCACGAGTTAAAAAGTGGTGACCAAATAGAAGTCATCACGTCTGTTCATCAAAAACCTACCATTAACTGGTTAGACTATGTAACGACTTCTCGAGCTAAAAATAAAATCAGAAACGTTCTTAACGAAAATACCAAGAAAATTGCCGAAGATGGAAAAGAATTATTGACTCGAAAAATGAAACACTTAAAGATCACTTTAAGTGAAACTGTAGTCAATGAATTGGTGAATTTCTTCAATCTCAAAACCAGTTTAGACTTGTTTTATCGTGTTGGAATAGGCTCTATTGAAAACCAACAACTGAAAGATTTCGCAGCCCAAAAAAGCAATACTTTAATGAATTTCTTCAAGAGCAAAATGAAGCGTTCACCAAGCTCAAGACCTGATGAAATCAATAAGCAAGAATTGAGCAAGAATTTTGACATGCTGGTTTTTGGTTCGGAACAAGACAAATTAGACTATAAACTGTCTTCTTGTTGTAACCCAATTCCGGGCGACGAAGTATTCGGTTTTATCACCATCAATGAAGGCATCAAAGTACATAAAAAAGATTGTCCGAACGCAATAACACTGCAATCGAACTATGCTTACCGCATCATGCAAGCCAAATGGATTGACTCTACGCAACAAGAATTCAAAGCCATTTTGAAAATTACCGGCATGGACAGTTTGGGCTTAACCAATGAATTGACCAAAGTAATTTCAAACAACATGCACGTCAACATTCAAAGTATTTCCCTTAGTGGTGAAGCCGGAATTTTTAACGGACAAGTAGCGGTAATTGTACAGAACAATAGCATTTTAAAGAAACTAATCGACAATATCAAAAAGATAGACGGCGTAGATAAAGTAACCCGAGTTTATACCAATTAGCCATGAGAAAAATCATCTTGTTCTTGTTTCTAATTGCGTTCACCACGGTATTTTCACAAGACAAATTCAAGTTCAAGTCAATGGATTATGGCATTGGAACCTATAAAATCAGCAATCGAAATTCCGTTTTTGTTTTAAATGCTTCATTAGACGTAACGACTTCTTATCAATCAAACCTATTCACCTTGTCCAACGCAATTGGATTTGGATTTGGACAAAATGAAGATTCCAACACCGATTTAGAAGGGTATTACGAAGTTGATTTGCTTTACGGTAGAGAATTCAAACTTGCGAACAAATTTTATTTGGAAACCCATACAGGTGTAGGATTCATAAGCCAAAACAACACAACCATTAGTGATGAAAAACAATCATGGGCCATTCCTGTAAAAGCAAAATTCTTGTATTATACCGGCAAAAGGTTTGCTATTGGTTTGAATCCAAATGTCAGCTTTAATAAAGTAAACTCCATTTACAGTTTAAATTTTCTTTTACACCTAAACTTTTAGACTTTAAACTTTTAAACTTTTAAACTAAAAACTATCTTTGTCCCATGACATTAATTGCTACCGATAATATCAAAAATCAAGAGACCGTAAAAAACGTTTTTACGCTTTACTTGGAGAACAAAGGACATCGCAAAACCCCTGAGCGTTACGCTATTCTACAGGAAATTTACGATAGTGAAGAGCATTTTGACATCGAGAATTTGTATATCAAAATGAAAAACAAAAACTACCGTGTGTCTCGTGCCACTTTATACAATACTATCGAGCTTTTATTAGATTGTGGTTTGGTTCGCAAGCACCAATTTGGGCAAAACCAAGCGCATTACGAGAAGTCCTATTTCGACAAGCAACACGATCATATTATCATGACCGATACCGGTGAAGTGATTGAGTTCTGCGACCCAAGAATACAAACCATCAAAAAAACCATCGAAGAAATATTCGGCATCGAGATTCACAACCATTCGTTGTATTTCTACGCGAATAAGAAAGAATAAAGAATCACTAAATCGTGAAGACGTAGCCATGCTGCGTCTTTATTTTTTATAATAAATACAAACTACAAACACACAACACAATGACCGTAGATTTACTACTCGGATTACAATGGGGAGACGAAGGAAAAGGAAAAATAGTTGACGTTCTTACTTCAAAATATGACATCATCGCAAGATTTCAAGGCGGACCCAACGCCGGACACACTTTAGAATTTGACGGAATCAAACACGTCTTGAGAACCATTCCTTCCGGAATTTTTCACAGCAACAATATCAATATCATTGGAAACGGTGTCGTGATTGACCCGGTAGTTTTCAAAAGTGAAATCGATGGCTTGGCAAAGTTCAACCTCGATTTAAAATCAAAACTCATCATTTCGCGCAAAGCGCATTTAATATTACCAACACACCGTTTGCTTGATGCGGCTTCTGAAGCGGCAAAAGGCAAAGCGAAAATCGGCTCGACCTTAAAAGGAATTGGCCCAACGTATATGGACAAAACCGGTCGTAATGGCTTGCGTGTTGGCGACATCGAATTGGCTGATTTCAAAGAAAGATACCGCGCTTTGGCCGACAAACATGAAGCCATGATTGCGTTCTATGACGTAAACATTCAATACAATTTGCCTGAGTTAGAGAAAGAATTCTTTGAAGCGGTGGCCGATTTACAAAAACTGAATTTCATTGACAGCGAAGAATATTTGGCACAAGCCCAAAAAGCAGGTAAATCTATTCTTTGTGAAGGCGCTCAAGGTTCGTTACTCGATGTTGATTTCGGGACGTATCCTTTTGTAACTTCTTCTAATACTACCGCTGCCGGTGCTTGTACCGGTTTAGGCATTGCGCCTAACAAAATCAAAGAAGTGTACGGCATTTTCAAAGCGTATACCACTCGTGTAGGTTCAGGACCATTTCCTACGGAGGATTTTGGCGATGCCGGCGATGTGATGGCAAAAGTGGGTAACGAATTTGGCTCGGTAACCGGAAGAAAAAGACGTTGCGGCTGGTTGGATTTAGTGGCGTTGAAATATGCTATCCAAATCAACGGTGTCACCCAATTGATGATGATGAAAGGCGATGTACTTTCGGGCTTTGATACTTTGAAAGTAGCTACAGCTTACAACTATAAAGACGAAGTGATACACCATTTGCCTTATAATATCGAAGAAGAAAACGTAACGCCAATTTATACCGAATTCAAAGGTTGGCAAGCCGATTTAACCGGAATGACGACTTACGATGCGTTACCAAAAGAACTCAAAGACTACATCGAATTCATAGAACGCGAAGTCGAAGTGCCGATAAAAATTGTTTCTGTGGGTCCGGATAGGAAGCAGACGATAACGAGATAAATTAGAAACCCTTTCAGTGATGAGAGGGTTTTGTTTTTTTACACTATTTGCAGTACTTTTTTGTATGTAAGCTGAAGCGATTGTATGGTTAGCATGCTTATTGATTTGTTAGTTGTAATGATTCCAATAGTATATCAATAGAAACGCATAATCAAAACAGTATAGCTAAAACTTATAATAAACATATACATGTATCAACATAAAGTATTGTTACAGATTCAATATATAGAAGTTAATATACTAATTTTGCATTGTTGAAATATGAAAAGACACATATTAAACAATATATGAAAAAGATTTTTAAAATACAGAAAACCAAGAAAGTGAAACCTGTTGTTAATCGCCCGATTAATGATATTGATGTATCTGTAAAAATAATTCATACTGGACGTATTTTGACAGTTGACGATGTTAATAAAAATAGGTCAAGTAAATATTCTTATCTAGTATTTGATTTTTCATAGGTGGTTGCTTATGAATTTACAGACAATGGCTCTAGAATCGATTCAGATGGAGTTAGGATTGATGTGTTTGCGTTTCACGCTACATTAATAAATCAAAGATATATAGTCGAAGTTCTTCATATGGAACATGATATCTATATTATTCAATTTTTCTTGAAAAATCATAGACTTTCTGGAAACAGATTTAATATGCTTCTCAATGCTCATAATAAAACTCATGTGTTTTATGTTCTAAATACAATTGTTAACATTGTCAAAACAATCATTAAAAGGAATAACCAAGCTTCTTTTGGATTTATGGGTGCACCAATCCGAAGAGAAAGTAATAGAAAATACAATTCGAAAAATATAAATCCTGACGGCACAATTAAAAACACTAAACGTTTTAGTAGTTATTCTCTATACGTCAAAAGGTATTTTCCTCCTACATTATTTACACACATCGATTACGAAGATACTAGTTGTTATCTTTTGAAAAATAATAAAAATATAAATCTAACAAAAGAAGTATCGGACAATTATTTAAACGAGATAATCTCTGCTAAATATAATTGAAGTAGAACGGACTACGACTTACAGGCGTGTGTTACAATAGCTCCATAATCTTTCCTATAATATTATAACAAACCCTTTCAGAGATGAGAGGGTTTTGTTTTTTAATAACACCTAAACTGCTTTGCACTCCTTTTTTGTATATTCGCTGAAATGATGGTTGGATTATCGTACTTATTCGTTAGCATTCCAACATTTTAACAACCTCTGTAAATTCAAAATTGAAATGAAGAAAAGCCTATTAATTATTATATCGATTTTATCGTTAAGCTGTAGCGATGATAATACAAATAATCTAGGAAATACCGACATGAATTTAGTTACCGGAATTAACCTAAGGCAAACCGCGGAAGATATTCCGTTTGAATTTGGAAATCCGAATATTTTAGTCAATAATAAGTTTGTAGCTTATCCTAATCCCGTAAATGATGTGGTTAACATTGCAGCCCAAGAAAATATAACAGATATCTGGTTGGTGCGTGGAACTCCGAAAAAAATATATCAAAATATAAACTTCAGCAGTATATTAAACAACAATTTATACCCCGAAACTTCAATTATCACCAATTCTGATTTCGCTCTTAACGGACAATCTTCAGAGATTATTAGTTTAAATATTAGTACTCTTGAAAAGGGTTATTATAAGGTCTTTGTTAAGATTGGAGGTCAAATTTATTGGGATAATTTATACAAATATGAAGAAGGAGCGACTAACGAAGAGCAATTTAATGCCCTATTTAATTTTTGGGATTAACCATAATAAATTGTAGTCCCGAAGCACCGAAGACCTTATAGGTAAAGTTTAAAAAAGCTATGAAAGGAACAAAATTGAATGAAACGGAATCAACTCTTGGTCTTTTCGATTTCAAAGAGAAATTAAAAAGTTCAACTAAATTTGGACATCCAAAATTAAGATTAAGCCCATTAGCAGCGTTTACCATATTTGGACAATCCTCAAAAACGTTTTACGGACTATTTGATGACAAAGCTTTTTCCTTAACTACAAATTCTCTAGCTTTTCTAACTCCATTTATATTAAGAGGCAATTATAACAATGTTAATGGAAAAATTAAAGTTAAATATATAATTGAACCAAGATATAAATATCAAAATATTTGGTCGATTCTGCTAGTTGTTTTTCCTTTTGTATTTTTTAATTTCACATTCTTTTCAAATAAAAACGCCTTAAAAATAGAATATATATTTATTTATAATTCATTTTTAATCTTTATGGTCTGTTTTGCGATTTGGAATATGTCTACGGCTAAGAGAAAATTAGAAAAAGACTTTATCGAGATCTTTAAAATACGATAAGAAAAAACACAGTCTATAACAGCAGTTTGCTAAGACTGTAGCTCGTCTTTTTAGAAAACCCCCGATACCGTAAATCTAAAATCCACACTTTCCCCAAAACCCTCAAAAAACCAACTTTCCAGCATTTCCAAGCCTTCCCAGCCGGATAACGAGCTTCGGACTCCCGCAAACGAGCTTCGGACTCACACCCGAATGCTTCGGACTTACGCCACCAAGCTTCGGACAATCATTTCTTTAGTTCGGACACTCAAAACCACTTAACGGACAACTTCCGATGAATTTCGGACAAACACTAACCTGCTTCGGAGCCTGAAAAATGGGCTACTGAGCGGTAATTGTCTGATTTTTAGCATTTATTTAACTTTTTTGTAGTATTTGTTGGCATCTTTCTTGGTTGCCCCTAAAACATTATTAATCAATAAACCCATTTTTTATGAAAAAGCAGGAAGTAATTCGATTGTATAATTTTTCGGATGCCACATTGGTCACGAAAGGTTTAGAAAAAGCAGCTTATATGCTGAGAGACAAAACAGAGTTTGAATCCTTCGGGATTACCATACCGCTCATTGAAGCACTACAAGAAAAGCTGACTACCTTTGCCACGAGAATCACCGACATTGAAGCCCTAGGCGATCAAACACAAGTAACCCTTAACAAAGATGCGAAAGCCGAAGAAATCCGAACCGCCATTAGAGCTGTAATGGCTAGAGCAGAATTAAAGTTGGGTGTCGGTAGTCCAAAGTACAAAAAGTTTGGAACGGAAGAATTATCCAAACAAACCGATGCTGAGCTAAACATCACCGCCAAAAGAGTAGTACGAGTTGCAACAGAGTTCTTAGACGAACTGTCTGATACCGGGCTCACTACATCACAGTTGGATAACATAACTGATCTTGATAATGAATTTACGACTCTTTTGATTGATTTAAAAATAGAAATCGCTGTCCGCGATATTGAACAAGAAGACCGTGTAGAAGCCGGTAATGCCGTTTACGATACCTTAGTAAAGTATGCAGCCATAGGTCGAAACATTTGGGAAACCAATGATGTCGCCAAGTTTAATGATTATGTGTTATACAACACCATCAGCGGAGAAGAGGAAGAAACCACTCCGGCCGCTTAAAGGAACAAACCCATTAGTTCATTTTAAAACCCCTTTCCCACTGAGAGGGGTTTTTCTTTTATTACTCGCTTAATTTAATTGTAATCTTTTTATAAATTAGCCATTAAAAAAATCCCTGTTGACAATGGAAAACCACAGAATATTCAAAACGACCTTTGCCAGTGTCTATCCGCATTATATTAACAAAGTAGAGAAAAAAGGCCGTACCAAAACTGAACTGGACACCATTATTTGTTGGCTAACCGGTTATACTCAAGAAGCTTTACAGCATCAAATTGACAACAAAAAAGACTTTGAAACTTTTTTCGCAGAAGCACCACAACTAAACGAACATGTTTCAAAAATTACCGGCGTCATTTGTGGTTATCGCGTGGAAGATATCGAAAACCCGCTCATGCAAAAGATTCGCTATTTAGACAAACTGGTTGATGAATTGGCGAAAGGAAAAAAAATGGAAAAGATTTTAAGAAGTTAGATATAGTATAAAAAGAAACCCCTTTCATCCGAAGTACCGAGAGAAAGGGGTTTTTTAATATCAATCAAATGGGTTTATAACTTAAAAATAAACGATTCACTTGGTTTCACTTTTAGTTTCATGGTTCCGACGCCATTAACCACATTCAAGACTGCGCTGCTTCCATACAATTGGTCTTTTACGGTATAACTTCCGTCGAGTAAATTCCATTTTGAGATAACGTCTTTTGGCAGTTTTAAGTCGAATTCACTTGTTGTTACCCAAGAGAAATTGGCTACCACAATTAATTTTTCATGGTTAGTAAAACGTACATAAGAATACAATCCCGGATCGTAGTTTGCAGTTTCCTTGCGGTTAACCTCCTGAATAGACTGGAATTTACCCACCATGGCTTCGCTGTTTAAAGTGAAGTTCAACAAACGGGAATAAAAATCACGCAACTCTTTTTCTTTAGGAGTCAATTGTCCGCCATCAAACTTACCGCCGTTCATCCAACGTTGGTGGCTGGGAACACCTACATAATCAAAGATTGAAGTACGGGAACGCGTACCAAAACCACCGTTTTCATGGCCGGCCTCGCCTACTTCTTGTCCGAAATAAACCATCGTTGGCGATGAACTAATCGTGGCTGAAACTACCATTAGGGGTTTCCCTTTTTCCGGCGTTCCGGCAAATTCAGGACTGGCTAATCTTTGCTCATCATGATTGTCTAAGAAATGTAGCATGTGGTGTTCAATATCACCCATGCTTTCTTGTATTTCGGTAAGCGGATCAGGTAAAGCATTCCCTTGAATCACCGCTTTTAAATGGTCGTAAGTTTCTACTTTGTCGTAGAGATAATCCATTTTACCCAACTTAATATAATTTCTATATTCCTTTGGATTGTATACTTCAGCCATTAAGAAAGCATTTGGATTTTTCATTTTGATAGCGGAGTTCATATAGCTCCAAAATTCAACCGGAACCATTTCGGCCATATCATAACGGAAACCATCAACACCTTTGGCTATCCAATATAACGCGATATCACGGAATTTCTTCCACGAACTCGGCACATCTTTTCCTTGCCAAAATTCATAATGTGTTTTGTAATCTTTGGTTTCAAATCCGGCAGGCAACTCCGGAAAATCTTTTGAACCATCCGGTCTGATGCCATAATTTACTTTTACTGTTTCATACCAATCGTTGATATCCGGTTTGGCCAAACGTGAACCATTACCGGTCCATTTCGCCGGAAACTCCTGAAACTTTCCGTCGTTTAAAGGATTCGCTTCACCATTTAAAGGTTTGTAATCCTTAGAGGTTGGCACTTCAAAACGCGTATTTGGAATATAATAAAAATTATTATCACGAGCATATTCTACTGACGTGTTATCATCAGCTCCAAAATCTTTAACCCCTTTCGGGTTGGTCAATCCGGTATAATTACGAGCAATGTGATTCGGAACTATATCAATGATGACTTTTAATTTATTCTTGTGTGTGCGCGAAATCAGGGCTTCAAACTCTTGCAATCTTTTAGCCGGATCAACCGCTAAATCGGGATTTACATTGTAATAATCTTTCACAGCATAAGGCGAACCGGCACGACCTTTTACCACATCGGGATCATCATTGGAAATTCCGTATTTGGTATAATCTCTAATCACGTCATGGTGTGGCACACCGGTGTACCAAATATAAGTTACGCCCAATTTCTTAATTTCCTGTAATGCTTTATCGGTGAAGTCATTGAACTTTCCGACGCCGTTTTCTTCTATCGTTCCCCATGGTTTGTTGGTGGTGTTTTTATTCCCGAATAATCGAGTGAAAACTTGGTAAACAACGGTTTTCTTGGGTTGTTCACCAACCTCAACTTTCTTCATCATAGGTACTTGTGTATTGTTTTGGGCAAAAGCCATACTTCCGGTACAACCTATTGCAATCAGTATTAATAGTTTTGTTTTCATATCATTTTTTCTCGTCCGTTATAGCGACAAGAGTAGACACAAATATAAATAAATCGCCGAATTTTGATAAGTATTACACCATTTCTTTTAGAATATTTAACTGCAAAAACAAATATCCATTTTGCGATAATAACCCAAACTTGGTAAATAATAAACGAAAACCGAGCTATAGGAGTTCACTGATTTTATAGCTAAAACTTCCTCTATATTTGCTTAAGAAATTTAATTACAGTCATTTTGAAAACAATTTTAAAATTAACGATACTCTTCAACTGCATTATTTACAGCTCGATAAGTCATTCACAAAATACTACTATCGATAGTCTGAAAAAAGTGATCCGCATCACTAAAATTGACACTTCGAAAGTGAACATATACAACCAATTGTCATTTGAATTCAAAGAAAGTAATCTAGATTCCGCTTTTTTTTACGCTCAAAAAGCAGTGAATTTATCCGAAAAAATAAAATACAACAATGGTTTGGCCAATGGCTACATTAATCAAGGAAATACTAATATTATTTTGGGGAATTATAAAGAAGCCCGAAACGCTTTTGAAAAAGCCAAAAACACTTTTGAAAAATTACTTAAAGACGATGAGAAAAACAAAAGCATCAAGAATGGTTTAGCCAGAAGTTACGCGAGTTTAGGTGTTATTTTTTCCCAAGAAAGCAATTACTATGCTGCGCTGGAAAATTATCAAAAAGCACTGCATATTTACCAAGAAATTGACCAAGAAAGCAGCGTTTCTAAAGCATACAATAACATTGGCGTAGTTTACAAATCCCAAGGCAATAAGATAAAAGCATTAGAATATTTTGAAAAAGCCTTAAAAATTCAGAAGGAAATTGGGGAACCAACTGTACCGGTTACACTGACCAATATTGGCGTGATTCATTTTGAACAAAACAACTTGACCAAAGCTATTTCCTATTACAATCAAGCTGAAAAAATATTCAAGTATTCCGATAATCTTCGCGGATATGCCTTGTTAAACAATTATTTAGGTGATTATTACAAAAAGCAAAACAATTTAGCCAAAGCGATTGTCTATTACAATCAAGCGTTGACGATGTATGAATCGTTGCAAAATAAATTTGGCGCATCGTTGGCTTTATACAATTTAGGTCAATTATATTATGAGCAAAACCAATATGATGAATCAATGAACTTTGCCACAAAATCATTGGCTTATGCTAAAGAAATAGGCGTTTTAGACCAAATATTTCATTCAGAAAAACTAGTTAGTGAATTGTATGACAAAATGAACAATCCGGCGGAATCATTGGCGCATTACAAAAATTATATTGTGGCTCGCGACAGCATTACCAATTTGGAAAACAATAAAAAGTTTGTTCAAGCAGAAATGGATTTCGAGTATAAAAAACGGGAAGCTCTTTTGGCAGAAGAAAGCAAAAGACAAACACAGTTTCTAATTTTTTCAGCTCTTGGCATCGTCTTTTTAATTGGATTTATCTTCTTAATCTACAATCGTGGTCAAGTTAAAAAACGATTGACATTACAAAAAGAAGTCGCTGAGTACGAACAAAAAGCACTGCATTTGCAAATGAATCCGCATTTTGTTTTCAACTGTTTAGGCTCAATATCAAGTTTTATTGTGCAAAACGGAACTGATTCTGCTTTGAAATATTTATCGAAATTTTCTAAACTAATGCGATTAACATTAGAATATTCAAAAGGCTCACTAATTCCAATTGACAAAGAAATTGAGAGTTTACAGAATTACCTAGAACTTGAGCAACTTCGCTTTCACAATAAGTTTGATTTTGACATTCGTTCTAGTGAAAAAGTAGAATTTAACATGGGATTGCCACCGTTATTAATTCAACCCTTTGTTGAAAATGCTATCTTGCACGGTTTGGTTCCAAAGGAAAACAAAGGAAAAATTGAAGTCGCTTTTGATGTCGAAAATGGTCAACTAATTTGTACGATTACTGATGACGGCATTGGCATTTCTAAATCGAAACAGATGAAAGAAAACTCCATGCAAGCCCACAAATCGATGGCATTGGAGATTACCAAAAAACGCCTGGAAATTATGGAAGCTACCATTTTAAAATCGGCTCAAATAGACATTCGAGAAATAGAAAAAAACAACGAAATCACAGGAACTAAAGTCACTTTGCGATTACCGGTTCAGTATATACAATAGTAAAAGTCATAAAGATTAAATCCTTTTGACATTAAAACAAAAATATGATTACAGCAGTATTAATAGACGATGACAAGCATTTACGCACCGGTTTAAAAGCGCTTTTAGAGCGGTACACCAATGAAATTCATATTATCAGCGAAGCCGAAAGTGTAAAAACCGGAGTAGCACTTTTGGAGAAAATACAACCGCAAGTTATCTTCCTAGATATTCACTTATCTGACGGAACCGGATTTGACATTTTGGAACAATTGGCTAAAACCAAAGGCAAAACCACAGCGCATATTGTATTTATAACTGCTCACGAGCAATATGCAGTGAAAGCATTCAAATTTAGTGCGTTAGATTTTTTACTAAAACCGGTCGATCCGGAAGAATTGCAAAATACTATTGCCAAAATTAAAGAAGCCGTTGGCAAAAGTAACTCGTTTGAACATATCGATTTGTTGTTGGAAAACATTCGTAAGAAAGTGGATAATTTTAAGCGAATTGCCCTTTCTACAAGCGATGGCATTCATTTATTTGAAGTTTCGGATATTATTCGATGTGAAGCCAAAGCCAATTATACTGAGTTTTTTATCAAAAATCATAAGCCAGTCTTGATTTCAAAAACACTCAAAGAATACGAAGAATTATTAACAGAACACGGATTTGAACGCATACATCAATCGCATTTAATAAATCTTTCCTATCTGAAATCCTATATCAAATCGGATGGCGGTTATGTGATTATGGCTGATAATACTAAAATAAGCATTGCGCAAAGCAAAAAAGAACGATTACAAGAATTGATTAAGGCACTTTAAAACTTAGAAAACATGACAATATTATATAAATCAATAACGATGAAAAAACTAGTCCTACTACTACTGCTCTTTACCGGAATAATGGCAAATGCACAAATTGTAAACATTCCGGATACCAATTTTAAAACAACATTATTATCCGCAAGTCCAACCGTTCAGATAGCGCAAGACTTTAACGATCAATGGATAAAAATTGACGCCAACAATGATGGTGAAATTCAAGAAAGCGAAGCAGAAGCTGTAAAAGTTTTAGCTATTTCCGAATTGTTGATATTCAACGTTACCGGACTTAACAGCTTTAGTAATGTTGAGGATTTAAGACTCTCTACAAGTTTGATATCATCATTAGATGTAAGTGCTTTAAGCAATCTTAGGATAATGACATGCTCCAACATGCCTATTCTGAACACTATAACAGCGAACAATTTAACGGATTTAACTGATTTATCTTGTTATAATTTAAACAACCTCAACAACTTAAATATTAGTAACCTGAACAGCTTAACAAAACTAAACTGTCTTAGCACTTCTATTGATACTTTAAATCTTAGTGGATTGACCAATCTTACAGAAATCCTTTTTTTAGGGAATACAACTACTTCTATAAATCTTACTGGACTTACTAACCTAACCAAACTAAACTGCTCATACAACCAGCTTACAACCTTAAATGTTAATGGACTTAGCAATCTTACCGATTTAAACTGTTCAGGTAATCAACTGACTAACTTGAATGGATTAACTGACCTTGTAAAATTAAATTGTAGCTATAATAAACTTACCGTTTTAAATGTAAACGGCATGGCAAGTTTAAGCGAATTGGATTGTTCTGGAAACGAGCTGACCAGCTTAACTGTTAACGGACTGACCAACCTTACAAAACTTTTTTGCAACAATACTAAAATAACCAATTTAAATATTAATGGGTTAACCAACTTAGTAACGTTAGAGACTAGTTATAATAACGAGCTTACAAGTGTAACTTTAGCCAACCTGACTAATCTACAGGAATTTAAAGTTATTGGTAATGTAGCCAGCAATTCAGAAACCTTAAGCCAACTAACTAGTTTGAACATTAATGGTTTACCAAATCTATCCAAATTAAATTGTAGCTATGGAAAGCTAACAACCTTAAATTTAAGTGGTCTTAATAATTTAACTGAATTGGATTGCTCTAGTAATCTAATCACTAGCTTAAATTTAACTAACCTGCCAAACATCCTAAAAGTAAACTGTTCCAGAAATTATATCTCCAATTTAGATGCTTCCAATTTGCCAAGTTTAGTAGAATTAACATGTGCTGGTGTCTATATAATAGGTGGTCAATATAGTGGTCAGTTGACCAATCTTAATGTAGTTGGTTTGGCTAATTTGAAAAAATTATCTTGTAGCGGAAATTTATTAACCAATCTTGATTTAACCGGATTAACTAGCTTAGAAGAATTGTACTGCGATGGTCTAAACAATATAGGACAACTTACTTCCCTAAATGTAAACAATTTAGCCAATCTAAGAATACTAAGTTGTATCAATCAACAACTTACCAACCTAAATGTGAGCAATTTGGTTAATCTAACGAATTTAAATTGTTCGTACAATGCCATTAGTAGTTTAGACTTAACAGGTTTGATTAACCTTGAAGTATTGGAATATGCTTACAATCAATTAGCCAACTTAAACTTAATTAATTTGCCTAATCTTAGAACTTTAAATTGTTCTTATAATCAATTACAAACTCTGAATGTGCTTAATTTAACCTCACTTGAAGATTTAATTTGTTCAAATAACCAATTAACTACTCTAAATTTAAGCGGCTTAACCAATCTAATAACTTTAAATTTTTCAAACAACAACCTCACCCTTACAAATGTTAGTGGCTTATCAACCAATCTTAAAACTCTAATTTGTATATCAAACAATTTAACGAATTTAGATGTGAGTAATCTACCAAATCTTGAAACTTTAAACTGTTATGCTAATGAACTTACCAGTTTAGAGGTAAGTAGTTTGACCAGTTTGAAATATTTAGATTTCGCTCAAAACCAAATCACAGCTATAGAAGTTAGTAACTTATCCTTACTTGAAACCTTAAATTGTGCCCGTAATCAACTGACCGATTTAAATATAAACGGTCTTAACAATCTAGTGACATTATATTGTGGTGAAAATCAATTGACAAGTTTAGATTTAACTAACCATCAAAATCTAAAATTTCTAGATTATTCTAATAATACAATCCCTGATTTGGATGTGAATTTTTTAACCAACCTAAATTCATTGGGATGTGCCGAAACTCAAAGTACAGTTTTGAATGTAAGCAATTTAACTAATCTTCAATCTTTATATTGTGACAACAATCAACTGACTACACTGGATATTAACAATTCACCTTATCTAAATGTATTAAGATGTAACGACAATCTGTTAACTACTTTATTTTTAAAAAATGGAAAAGCTGAACAAAGCTTAAATTTTAGTAATAACCCAAATTTGGAATATATCTGCGCCGATGATTCACAAATTCAAAGCATTCAAACAACGCTTAATGGTTTAGGAATGAATGCAACAGTTTCGAACTCTTACTGTACTTTCTCGCCAGGTGGAAATCACAACACTATAACAGGAATCGCCATTTTTGACGACAATAATGATGGTTGCGATGTAACCGATGTTGTAAATCCATTTGTTAGACTTAATGTAAGTGATGGAAATGAAAATGGTGCTACTGTTACTAATATTAATGGTACGTATAACTTTTACACCGGTGCCGGAAATTATACAATAGCACCAAATACAGAAAACCCAACTTGGTTCACTTTTTCGCCAAACTCAGCTGAATTTGAGTTTTTAAATGATAACAACAACATTTCAACCCAAAACTTTTGTATCACTGCTGTTGGTTTACACAAGGATATCGAAGTTGTTTTCACACAGTTAGAACCTGCAAGACCGGGCTTTGATGCAAAATACAAAGTAGTCTATAAAAATAAAGGAAATCAAATGTTATCTGGAACTGTTAATTTGCAATTTGATGATACTAAAACCGATTTTGTTTCGGCTACGCCAGCTGTTGATGTAACTGCAACTAACTCACTTTCATGGAACTTTACCAATCTGATGCCTTTTGAAAATAGAAGTATTGAATTGATGCTTAACATCAACTCACCTATGGAAACACCGGCGGTTAACAATGGAGACATCTTAAATTTCACTGCTTCCATAACACCAGTTGTTGATGATGAGCTTCCATCAGACAATCAATTTGTATTCAACCAAATTGTCTTGGGATCTTTTGACCCTAACGATATTATTTGTCTTGAAGGCGATACGGTTTCACCTACCGAAATTGGCAACTACCTACATTATGTTGTGAATTTTGAAAACACAGGAACCTTTTATGCCGAAAATGTAGTAGTTCGACTTGAAGTTGACAGTAACAAATACGACATGAATTCATTGCAATTACTGAACAGTTCTAATCCTTCTTCAACCAGAATTAGTGGTAATATAGTTGAGTTTGTAATGCAAAACATCAACCTTGCAGCAGCCACTGGAACGCCTCCTGTTGGCGGACACGGAGATGTATTGTTCAAAATAAAAACCAAAGACAACTTAGTTACAAATGATACCGTTTTACAAAGAGCAGGCATTTATTTCGACTATAATTTCCCAGTGATAACAAACAATGCAGAAACCACTTTTGCGGAACTAAGCAACCCTATTTTTGAACCAGATAATAGCGTTAAAATCTATCCAAATCCAACAAACGCTATCATCAACATCAATTGTAGCACAACAATTAAATCTATTGAATTATATGACATTCAAGGTCGATTATTGGAAACGCGTTTAGAGAATTCTAATACTGTGGTATTTGACATTAGCCCAAAACAAAATGGCGTTTATTTCTTGAAAATAACTTCTGAAATTGGTAGTAAAGTTGAAAAAATAATGAAAGAGTAAAAGGAAAAAGTTGATAAGTGATAAAGCGCAAATCTGAAAATGGTTTGTGCTTTTTCTATTTAAAAAACGGTCAAAATCAACTTTGATAAATAATTCTTAATTACCACTATCATTGGCGCTAATTTCATAAATTTGCTCACTCAAGACCTTTGGGTCGAACTGTATGTACCCGAGCGAAGCGAACGGAACGAAGTTAAATAAAAATTCAACCTATTGAAAAAGTTACTTTTTTGCCTCGGATTATGTTTGTTGGTGGCAAATGTTGCTTCTGCACAAAAAAAAACAACACCTATAAACATCGAGTACTCCGAATTTGCCGATAGAAATCAAGCCGAAATACCTGATGCATTGCTGTTACGCGGCAATGTCAGAATTAGCCATGACGGTGTGATTTTTACTTGCAATAAAGCCTATTTTTTTGAAAAAGAAAACTACCTGAAAGCTTTTGGCGATGTCCAAATGGTACAAGGCGATACACTTTTCCTCAATAGTAAATACGCCGAATATAATGGCGAAGTCAAACAAGCTTATGCCACGGGAAATGTAGTAATGCGTTCCCCGGAATCGACGTTGGTCACCGATACGATTAACTTTGACCGAAACAGTCAGGAAGCTTTCTACAATTCACACGCAACGATTACCAACAAAGACAACACTTTGAAAAGCAAATCGGGTCGTTATTATGCCAATGAAAAGAAGTTTAAATTCTTAACTGCGGTTACGATTACCAATCCGAAATACACCATCAAGTCGAATCATTTGGATTATTACACCAACTCGGGTCACTCCTATTTATTTGGTCCGTCGACCATTACCAGTAAAGAAAATTACATTTATACCGAAAAAGGATTTTATGATACCAAAAAGAATTTGGCCTATTTCAAACGAAAATCCTATATCAAATACAAAGACAGGCGCATTGAAGGCGACAGTTTGTATTATGACCGAAACCGAGAATATGCTTCGGCTACCAACAATGTAAAAATCACAGATTCTATTAATAAAGGTTTAATCAAAGGGCATTATGCCGAAATCTATCGCGATTTAAAAACGCAGAAAGATTCGATGATGATTACCAAAAAAGCGGTCGCAATTACTTTGGTAGAAAAAGATTCTATGTATGTTCATGGCAAAAAAATGATCATTACCGGAAAACCGGGCGAACGCATCGTAAGGGCTTTTAACAATGTGCGTTTCTATAAAACGGATATGAGTGGTAAATGTGATTCTATCCATTCCGATCAAAAAACCGGTTTGACCAAACTAATCAAAAATCCGATTCTTTGGAACTATGAAAACCAAATGACCGGTGATATTATGCATCTTATTGGCAACAACCAAACCGAAAAATTAGACTCACTCAAAGTACTCAACAATGCTTTCATCATCTCGAAAGATACACTCAGTACTGGTTATAATCAGGTCAAGGGACAAAATCTCTATGGAAAATTTGCAGACAATAAACTCCGGGAAGTGGACATCATCAAAAACACCGAAGTCATTTACTATATGCGAAATGACCAGCAAGAATTGATTGGCATCAACAAAAGCGTTAGCAGCAAAATCAATATGATTTTGGACAAAAACACTATAGAGACTATAACCAATTTCAACCAAGTAGAAGGCGAAATTTTTCCGGAAGCAGAACTACCGGAAAATGCACGGAAATTGCGAGGATTTATTTGGCGTGGCGATGAACGAATAAAAACAAAAGACGAGATTTTTCCTCAAGAAGAACTCGATTTGGATGCCAAGATTCAAGCGGAAAGTAAGGTTGAAAAGGCCGAAGTAGACAAACCTTTGGAACCCAGTAAAGAAACTTTAGACTACGACAAGAACAACCCGAAGCCAAAGGCTGAAAGGAACGAAGCTAATCCAAAACCAGTCGTAAAATAATGATTACTCAAATTTGTCCAAAATGCCATCAAGATGCTTTTACTTGGTACGTTAGCGAGGTATTACCCAACATAACAGTTTGGAGTTGTAATAATTGTCCATTGCAAATATTTGAAGAAGACCATGACGAAGAAATTTGTGAAAATTGTGATGAAAAAACCAAAACACTTTTAAGAAGCCAAGAAGAACAATTTAATTGGTGTTCCAATTGTAACACCGTCACGAATTACCAACTAAACGAATAAATCAACACCAGTTGAAACAAGATTTCCTAAAATACCAAGCGCAAACTTCACCGTATCCTTTGGGTATGGAAGTGTCGCATGCCATTGGCTCTTATATATACGACACCAATAATAAAAAATACTTAGACTTTGTAGCCGGAGTTTCCGCTTGCAGTTTGGGCCACCAACATCCGAGAGTCAATCAAGCGATTATTGACCAATTGAATAAATACTCCCATGTGATGGTTTATGGCGAATATGCCCAACATCCGGCGGTGGCTTATTGCAAATTGTTAGTCGAAAATTTACCGCCAAGTTTAAACAAAGTATATTTAGTCAATTCAGGAACCGAAGCTTGTGAAGGTGCTTTAAAGCTCGTTCGCAGAGTTACCGGCAGAAGTCAGTTGATTTCGTGTCACAATGCGTATCACGGAAACACTATGGGTTCGATGAGCGTTATGGGATTTGAAGAGCGAAAACAAATCTTCCGACCTTTGATACCCGACGTAGATTTCATTACCTTTAATAATGAAGCTGATTTAGAAAAAATCACCACCAAAACTGCCGGAATTATTCTGGAAAGCATTCAAGGTGGTGCCGGTTTTATCGAACCTAAAAATGATTTCTTAGCCAAAGTCAAAAAACGTTGCGAAGAAGTTGGAGCCTTAATGATTGTTGACGAAATCCAACCGGGTTTTGGCCGCACCGGAAAACTGTTCGGTTTTGAAAACTACAATGTCGTTCCCGACGTAGTTATCATAGGCAAAGGAATGGCCGGCGGAATGCCTGTTGGCGGATTTATAGCCAACTCTAACCACATGGACTTATTAAGTCATGATCCAAAATTGGGACACATCACCACTTTTGGCGGACATCCTGTCATAGCGGCAGCTTGCTTGGCTACTTTGGAAGAAATATTGGAAAAAGATTACGCCAAACAATCTTTAGCCAAAGAAAAGATTTTCCGCCAACTTTTGGTACATCCTTTGATAGAGGAAGTTAGAGGTCGAGGGCTAATGCTGGCGGCGATGACTAAAGATCCGGAAATTACCAATAAAGTGATTTTGAAATGTCAAGATAAAGGGTTGATTTTATTCTGGCTCTTATTTGAAGGTTGCGCCATCCGAATTACTCCTCCATTAACCCTCTCAGAAGACGAAATAAGAGAAGGTTGCGCCATCATCATCGAAGCGATGAATGAAGTGGCAGCAGAAATTAAAAACTAAACATTTAGTTTTCAATTCGATAAGAAATTTCAAGTGAACAAATTGTTAATTAAATTGTTTACAACAATACATCGCTTTCGCAAAAAACGAACAGCGTTTCCCTAATTTTATTAAGGATAATTTTAAAACCTACTAGTATGCACCTAGACCACGACGAAGAAGATTACAACTTATCCCTAGCGAAATTTGAGTCGATGTTGAAAACCAACAAAGTCTTGTTTTTCGATTCAGAGGAGTTCGAGGAAATTATACTGCATTATCTCGACATGGGGAAAGCCTCTTTAGCCAAGAAAGCTTTAAAATTAGGATTGGAACAACACCCAAAATCTACCGGATTAAAATTAGTTCAAGTAGAAATGTTGGTGTATGACGACAAATTGGATCAGGCAGAAAAGTTATTAAACGAATTGTACGCCATTGAACCAACCAACGAAGAAATTTTTATTCAAAAAGCCAACATATATTCTAAAAGAGACAATCACGAACAAGCCGTTGAGTTCTTGCAAACAGCACTTCTTTATACTGAAGATTACGCTGATGTATACAACTTAATCGGAATGGAATATCTTTTTATGGATAACCTTGAATTGGCGAAAGAAAACTTTATCAAATGTTTGGAAGAAGATTTCGAAGACCAATCGGCACTTTATAATGTAGTGTATTGCTTCGAGTTTTTGGACCAAAACCTTGATGCGATTGAATACCTAAAAACTTACATCGATAGAAATCCATATAGTGAAATCGCTTGGCATCAATCGGGTCGATTGTATTATGGCGTAAAAGATTATGAAAATGCGGTTCGTTCTTTCGAATTTGCTACTTATATAGATGATGAATTTCTTGGTGCTTATTTGGAAAAAGGGAAATCATTGGAACGTTTAAAAAGATATGAAGATGCCATTGAAAGCTACAATCGTACTATCGAATTAGACGACCCGACTTCTTATGCGTTATTGCGCATTGGGAAATGTTATGAAAAATTAGGCAACAAAGTTGAAGCTTTAAAATACTTTAACAAAACCGTACACGAAGATCCGCTTTTAGACAAAGGTTGGATTGCGATTACCGATTTTTATGTACGCCAAAAAAACTTCCAAAAAGCCTTATTCTATGTAAATAAAGCCTTGGCGATTGATGACCAAAATCGTTTGTATTGGAAGCGTTATGCGACCATCAACAAAGCGATGAGTATGTTTGAAGAAGCCGAATTTGGTTATAGAAAAGCGGTCGAACACGGCGATTACCAATTAGACACGTGGCTATTTTGGGTAGATATGATGCAAAATATGGGCGAATTCAACAATGCGATTCTGACCTTAATCCAAGCTGCAGAATATTTTCCGGAAGAATGCGAAATCGAATACCGTTTGGCCGGTTTGCATTTGTCTTTGCATGAAGAAGAAAAAGGAAACTTCCACTTGAACAATGGTTTGCGTTTGAATTCTAAACACAATACCATTTTGGAAGAATTGTTTCCAATGGTTTGGGAAAGACAATCGGTGCAAGACTACATATCGAAACACAAAAAATCGGAATAAATGTCGCGAAGACAATATGGTCTAATCGGGAAAAACATTTCCTATTCGTTTTCCAAAAAGTACTTTACCGAAAAGTTTGCTTTGGGCAAACTTGAAGATTGTTCTTATGAAAATTTCGACCTTCAATCTATTGAAGAATTCCCTAAACTAATAGCCAACAATCCTGATTTAAAAGGCTTAAACATTACTATTCCGTATAAAGAAGTTGTCATTCCGTATTTGGATAAATTATCTAAAACTGCGGCTCAAATTGGCGCTGTGAATGTTATTCGTTTCACCAAAAAAGGCAAGCTTAAAGGCTACAATTCCGATTATTACGGCTTTATGAAATCTTTGGAACCACTACTCCAACCACATCATAAAAAAGCTTTGATTTTAGGAACCGGAGGCGCAGCCAAAGCTGTAGCATTTGCACTCGACCAACTCGGAATTCTATACACTTTTGTTTCTCGTTCAGCCAAAGAAGGCATGATTGATTATGATAGAATCAACGCGACAACTTTCGATAATTATCATATCATCATCAATTGCACACCTTTAGGAACAAGTCCCGATATTAAAGCCTTCCCACCTATTCCGTATAACTTTTTCACTGAAAAACATATTGCTTTCGACCTAATCTACAATCCTTCAGCAACGCAGTTTTTGAAAAAGGCCAAGAAGAAAGGGACAATAACTAAAAACGGTTATGAAATGTTAGAGTTACAAGCAGAAAAAGCTTGGAAAATCTGGAATAAATAAATTGTTATGAATATCAAATTAATCGCCATTGGTAAAACTGATAACAAAGCATTGCAAACGCTCATTGACGATTACACCAAGCGTTTGTCTTTTTACATCAAGTTTGATTTGGAAATGATTCCCGACATCAAAAACGTCAAAAACCTTTCGGAAGCGCAACAAAAAGAAAAAGAAGGTGAATTGATTTTGTCCAAACTCACGCCAACCGACCAATTAATTTTATTGGACGAAAATGGTTCTACATTTTCAAGTGTTGGTTTTTCCGATTATTTACAGAAAAAAATGAATTCTGGCGTAAAAACTTTAGTATTTGTCATTGGCGGACCTTATGGCTTTAGCACCGAAATTTATAAAAAAGCTCGAGGCAAAGTGTCGCTTTCCGAGATGACTTTTTCGCATCAGATGGTTCGATTATTCTTTATCGAGCAGTTGTATCGTGGGTTCACGATTTTACGAAATGAACCTTACCACCATCAATAATAGTTTTCAGTTTAGTAGATGTATTCTTTGTTACTACTAACTGAAACGCCGAGTTGGGTAATCTTGAGATTTTTGATAAAGAGTTTGTATTCGATATATTTGCCGAAAGACATACCTTTATCGAAGGAGAAATATATCCTGAAAGGATTGGGTAACTTATTAATAAATTCCTGTAATTGATTTTTAGAGAAAACCAGTTCGTTGTAATGCACCAAATCATTTCGGTCTAAGTGGAAATACATTACCTCAAAATCGGGTTTTTCGAGTTTATAGGTTATTTGGGTGAATGGCATAAAAGCAAGATTCTTTTTAACCGTATCCGTATAAGTAAAGTAGTTTTCGGAAGTTTCCTTTTTATGAGAGCTTCCTTCTTTTTTAGCCTGTAGCTTTATCACTTCCAAAATCACCTTGCGCAAAGGCAATCGCTTGTCTACATTGAATAACCAATTGGTAGAACTGATGGAATTGTTTCGATTCACATCAACTATGGTATCATTTTCTTGCAACTTGAAAAAGAAATAAATCGGAGAATGATCTTTTACTTCTGCCACAATTGTTTCTTTAGCCACCGGTAATAAAACTTCTTTATCTTGGCAGGAAAACAGCAATAAACCAAACCCTAAAACGATTATTTTTTTCATATTTGCTCTCAAAATCTACAGCTTATTTTTAAGTAAAATTTTGTTCGCCAAATTACAAAAAGTTGGGCATGCTTTTCAAATAATCAAATAAAAATTAATGCTTAATTATGAGTTTTACATTTATTGATTGACCATCAACCGCTAATCTCAAAATATAAAAACCATTTGAAAATGTTGACACATTAAAATTTCCATCAACAATATTTATCGGAGAAACTTGACCCATCATATTGACCAATTCACCTGAAATACTTTGATTGGCAAAAGTGGAAACAGTCACTATATCATTGGCCGGATTCGGATAAACAACTATTTTTTCAATCTCCGGAACGGTATTTATATCTAAAAAATTGTCTTTCCCAAAATAGTAAATACCTTCTTGAACAAAATCGCGATTGACCAAATTAGACATCGCAATTGGAATATTATTAACACTGAAACTTAGGTTTTTGAACGATAAAACTTGTCCGCCAACCGAAGTAAACGGTACTTGTGTAAAAGCCGTTTCTGCAGCATTTGAAATATAAAAACCTTCTTCACTAAAAGGAATTGTAGTTGTTCGAACTAGCACATATATCTTGTTATTATAATCAAATTTCACTTCCACTACTTTGTTAGAAGAAGTCGTACCTAAATTGATATTATGTTGATTCCAAGTCTGATCTGTGGTATTCCAACTATAAAGTGCTGTATTGGTCACAGCATATAATTTATCAAACCTGTCCATAAAAATGTCTCTTATTGAACTTGGCAAACTTGGCAATTGCGTCCAAGAACTTCCTTCGTTACTCGAAAAAGCAATAATATTCTGTGCAGTTTGCATGGATGTTCCCAAAATATAATGATTTTGAAACCCGGAGCAAATTTTGTTAAAACTCAAAAAAGACGGAAACTGTCCCGAAACATTTTGGAACAAAATATTCCAAGACGAACCCATATTCGGACTATAATTCACGTTATCCTGAACGGCATGCTGAACCATCGAAATAGAACCATTATTCCCTAAAAACATTTTCTGTGGAAATAAAATATTATAAACCGGAGCCAATGGAGCCGTTGTATCATCGGCGATAACCGAAAGACTGTTGCCTTCATTGGCTGTTTTGGCAATAAAATGCATTCCGCCTATAACGCATTGTCCATCATTGGCTGTTCCCATTGCAATTGTTCGGGTAAAATCAAGATTTTCCATCAATGTTTGCGAAGACCAGGTTAGATTATTTAAATTTAATTTGGATAAAAATGAAGTCGAAGTCGATGCGCTATACAACTGATTGTCTGCTGAAACCGCCATTAAATCTGTTGGCATCAACAATCCATTATTTATAGGCGTAACTGAAAGATTGTCAGCATTTACTTTATGAATTCCGTTAACGCGAATACCAGAAAAAAGTGCCGATTGGTTACCGGTAACTATAATCTCGTGCGCTTTGTTGACATTGCTTATAATACTCCAAACGTTATTGGTAAAAGCCAATATACCTGAATTAGTGGTAGCCAATAACCTTTGGTTAACCGAATCATAAGCAATTTTAGAAACCGCTGCGTTGGTCGGAATCCCAATCAATTCATTCCACGTTTGTCCCGAATCTATACTTTTATAAACCTTTCCGTTTCCGGAATCTTTAACCGATGCAAAAACAGTTGAGCCATCAACAGCCAAATCAGTCACTTCTAAACCGGCAAAACCAATTGACGTCCAAACGCCATTATTGAGGTTTGTTGACTTAAAAATTCCATCTGAAGTGTTTGACAAAACCTCATTATCATTCAGAAAATGAAAACCTGTCGGATAGAAGTTTAGAGTTGGTAACGCACTAAAATTGTTTCCATTATCGATAGAAATAAATAAGTTATTCTGAATTTCTCCCGAAGCCGGACCAATAGTTGAAACCAAAACGGTAAAATCGTTCAATCCATAGGCCAATAATAAAGGCCCAAAACCAGAATTTCCGCCACCGCCGTTCAGATTGTTGCTTTGCCAACTCGCACCAAAATTATCTGTATAAATAATTCCACTCGACGAAGTCAGACAAAATATGCGATTACTAACTTTAGAAGCTTTTATACTTCCGACACCATAAAAAGCAGGAACATTTACAAACGGCGTCCAAACATCAGATTGATTATCGCTGTAATAAATCCATCGATCGGCAGTGATGGCATAATTTAATGTTGCTCCGGCTGACATCCAAACAGCAGCATTGGCATCATTAAAATTAGTTAGTTTTTGCCAAGTGCTTTGCGCATTTATCGCTTGATTTAAAAAAAAGAATGAAATAAAAATCCCAAAAATCGCTTTAGTGCTTTTCATGTTTCGTTATTAAATAAAAATCAAAATAAGGAATTATCAACGAAACATCAAGCGTTTTGGAGGTAGACAAAAGGTGAACTGAGAAAACAAAAAACTCATTTACAACAACTTAAACAAAAAGAAGTAAGATTATGACAAATCCTTAAGAAGATAAATGCTGTACCAATTTGATGCTTTCAAGGGCTTCCTTTACATCATGAACTCGGAGAATATTAGCGCCTTTTTGTAAAGCGATTGTATTCAAAACGCTCGTACCATTCAACGCAAACTCAGCGGAAGTGTCGAGCGTCTTATAAATCATTGATTTTCTCGAAACTCCAACTAGAATTGGCAATTCCAACATTCGAAACAACTCTAAGTTGTTCATGACTTCAAAATTTTGTTCTAAAGTTTTAGCAAAGCCAAATCCCGGATCGATAATCAAATCGTTGATGCCCATACTTCTTGCCTGAGCCACTTTTTCAGAAAAGTAAAACAATACTTCTTTGGTAACATTTTGATATTGAGCCAAACTTTGCATCGTCTGCGGATTGCCTTTCATGTGCATCATAATATAAGGCACTTGTAATTCGGTAACGGTTGGCATCATGTTTTCGTCTAAACTTCCTGCGGAAATGTCATTGATGATACACGCTCCGTTTTCAATTGCGATTTTGGCGACATTCGCACGAAAAGTATCAACTGAAATTAAAGTTTCCGGAAAATGTTGCAGCACCGATTTCACTATGGGAATCAATCGTTCTATTTCCTCATTTTCCGTAACAAATTCGGCACTCGGTTTACTTGAATACGCTCCGATATCGATAAAAGTTGCGCCTTCGGTCAGCATTTTTTCTACTTGAGTAAGCAGGCTTTTTTCATCGGCATATTTTCCACCGTCAAAAAAGGAATTGGGTGTAACATTCAATATTCCCATGACTTTGGGAGAAGACAAATCGATTAGTTTTCCGAGGCAGTTAATGGTCATTTGCATTTTAAGTTAGTTCTAAGATTTTGTCCTTTGTACTTCAATCTTTATTCTTTACTTTTGGGGAAATTTGACACAAAGATACATTGAAATGAGTAATACTTCTCAAGAATATGACAAGGTTATCGCCATTTGCCGACAACTTTATATTAACAAAATGAAAGACTACGGTAGTGCTTGGAGAATCTTGAGATTGCCTTCTTTAACCGATCAAATATTCATCAAAGCACAACGCATCCGCAGTTTGCAACAAAACGACGTTCGCAAAGTAGACGAAGACGAAACAGGTGAATTTATCGGAATCATCAACTACTCGATTATGGCTTTAATTCAATTGGATTTAGGCGTAGTAGAACAACCCGATTTGGAGGTAGCGAAAGCGACTGAACTTTACGATGCCAAAGTTGCATTGACCAAATCGTTGATGGAAAATAAAAACCACGATTATGGCGAAGCTTGGCGCGAAATGCGTGTAAGTTCACTAACCGATTTAATCCTACAAAAGTTACTTCGCGTAAAGCAAATAGAAGACAATCAAGGAAAAACAATCGTTTCTGAAGGCATTGATGCCAATTATCAGGACATGATTAATTATTCGGTTTTTGCTTTAATTCTGATGAAATTCGGACAATAAAATTGAAGCTCCAAAATTTAAATCAATAACAAAACACCAATATGGCAATCTCTAAAAACAATATCGCTTGGGGAATTCGAATCGTAATTTCATTCCTGTTTTTACTTTCGGCTGTGGCCAAATTATATCCTTCGCCTTACTTCGCGATTTCAACTTTTGAAGTAAAACAATTGTACCCAATGGGATTCTCGGAAGGATTTGCTCCCTATTTTTCGAGAGTGTTGATTGGAATCGAATTGGCTTTAGGCTTTTTGATTTTGCAAAAGAACTTTTTACGAAGCATTGTTATTCCGGCGACCATTTTATTATTGGCCGTTTTTACAACACATTTATTGATTGAAACGATCCAAAATGGTGGAAATTCAGGAAACTGTGGTTGTTTTGGAAGTTTGTTGCCAATGACACCAATAGAAGCGATTCTGAAAAATGTTGCTGCGATGGCTTTACTGATTTGGCTATTTATCATTATGCCAAAGTCAAATGAAAAGCATGATAATTTTTGGCTTCTGACCACGGTTACTTTGGCTTCTATTTTGGCTTTATTTATGCTGGCTCCAATCCAACCTATTGAAAGAAGTTTTACGGTTTCAACTCCGGAAGAAACAACCACAGATACAATTCCTGAGACTATTGTGGACACTACAAAAACTGTGATTATAAAAGACACGGTTAAAAAAGTAGCAGAAATAAAAGAAATTGTAAAAGCAATACCAACAGAGCCTGCCAAACACAAATCGGGTTACGCACAGTATTTTTCGACTATAGATAAAGGGAGAAAGACACTTTGTTTTTTTGTTCCTGGCTGCGACCACTGTCGCGTTGCCGCTAAAGAATTGACCGAAATGAGAAAGAATACTAAAGATTTCCCTGAAATTTCGATTATTTTTATGAATGAGGAAGCTGATTTAATTCCGGCCTTTTTCAAATATGCCGGAGCTGAATATCCTTATAAAATCATCGAAGTAATTCCTTTTTGGAAAGTACTTGGCTCAGGAAAAGATACGCCTGGTGTCAAGTATTTATGGAATGGAAATGATTATAAATACTATTGGGGAATTGGTGATAACAAATTTGACGCTGCTGATTTCCAAAATTTAATCAGCAAACCTTATTCAGAGTTGAAAAAATAAATGCAACTTACACATCTTTTTGTTATTTTTAGAAGTTAAAAAAATAGATTTCTCATGATCAACTATATAATGTCTAAGAGAACCAACGAAAGATGCCTAATTGGGATTATTCTTTGTATCGTTGTTTTTATACTAGGTTACTTTATTTTGAATCACATTTCTACCATGGAAGATCCTCCATTGGGAAATACCATTTACATACTTATAGGCAGCACATTAACTTTTTTATCAATACTTGGCGTTGTACTGATTTTAAAATACATGTATGACAGCAAAAAGAAAGCGGAAAGAAGGGAGCGAAAAAGAAAAAAACACAGATTATTTTATCTAAAAGATTCCCAACGAAAAAAAAAATCTAAAACTCCGGAATAGAATTATAGAAATTTTAGGAATTCGAAAAAGTCGGATTACTTATCTTTATACAAAAAAGAAAATGAAAAAAATTGCTTTAAGTTTTATGTTGGCCATCATAGGTTTTGGTTGTTCTAATGCACAGAAAACCGAATTTAACAAAGAGAGTTTAGACAAAAAATTAACTACCACAGACAGCACTGAAGTTTCTTTTGAAACGGTTCTTAAAAATCAAAAAGGGAAAGTAACCGTAATTGAAATATGGGCATCATGGTGTAGTGATTGTGTCAAAGCAATGCCGAAAGTAAAAGAGATGCAAGTGAATAACCCAAAGGTGGATTATGTATTCATTTCTATGGATAAAGCCTTTGACAAATGGAAAGCCGGTATTGAAAAACACGAATTAACAGGAAAACAATATTGGGTAAATGACCCTAAAATGATGAAAGGAGAATTTGGAAAATCTATTGATTTAGATTGGATTCCGAGATATATCATCTTAGACAAAAACGGTAAAATTGTTACCTACAGAGCCATAGAAACTGATTTTGAACAAATTAACGCTACTTTAAAAACTTTACAATAATGAGACAAAAGATTGTTGCCGGTAATTGGAAAATGCACAAGAATGCCGAAGAAACAGAAGATTTATTAAACGAATTGATTGATAAATTACCCAATGATATTGAAGCACAAATCATAGTTGCCCCAACTTTTGTCAACCTTGCGTCTGCAGTTGATCATTTAGAATTTACCAATATTGGTGTAGCCGCGCAAAATATGCATCAAAACGAAAGCGGTGCTTATACCGGTGAAATCTCTGCCGACATGTTGAAAAGCATAGGTGTAAATATCGTTATTCTGGGTCATTCTGAACGTCGCGCCTATTTTCATGAAACCGATACACTTTTAGCACAAAAAGTAACAACAGCATTAAAACATGATATGACAGTCATTTTTTGCTTCGGCGAAGAATTAAAAGACAGACAAAACAACCAACATTTCAATGTAGTAGAAAACCAACTGCGTGATGGCTTATTCCATATAGAAAACAAAGATTGGGAACAAATTATTTTGGCGTATGAACCGGTTTGGGCTATTGGAACAGGTGAAACTGCTTCACCGGAACAAGCACAAGAAATGCACGAATTCATTAGAGAAACTGTTCGCAAAAGATTCGGAAGCGACATTGCGGAAGATGTTTCCATTTTATACGGCGGAAGCGTAAAACCTGAAAATGCCAAAGAAATTTTCTCAAAACCGGATGTGGACGGCGGATTGATTGGTGGTGCCGCTTTAAAAGCGTCTGATTTTGCGGCCATTGCAAACGCGATTTAAGTTTAAATATAATTCTAAAATCAGAAGCCTTTCATTTATTTGAAAGGTTTTTTTTATATTTAAAATTAATTTAATGTATTTCATCGATTTTATTTGCTTTTTATCGATTATTATTTATACTTTTACGGCTGTCACAAATCAAATAAAGTTAGTAATGAAAGCAAAATTTATTTTATTCTTCCTTTTTGTAAGCTTAACCCACTTACAAGCACAAACCGATACGCAAAAACGTTTTCAATCGGATTCAAGAAAATACTATGTATGGAGTACAGATTTTGAAAAGTATGAATTAATTGAAACCGAGTATGAACATTCGGTGATTGATATCAGAGAAATTGGTTCCAAATCCAATGGTTATGTCATCATCAGCATGATTGACAATGGGCAAACCAGATTACATCATGGTTCAATCTATAACTTCACTAAAGATTCTGATAATGAAGGTTCTTGGTCGTTACAATCTAAATTCATGCGTGCCAAACTGACTTATAATCCAAAAGACAACACTATGACTTATTTGTATGATGGTGATAACAAACGCTACAAAAGATTGATGATATTCACAGTTGCTCCGGATGAACTTCCAAATGCCAGTTTGAAAACCACTATTGTAAAAGCAGATTAAATTTCTTTTTGCAAAACACTTTTTAGTAACTCTTTCGATTGTTACCTTTGCAAAAAAATAGTCCATGTCAAATATATATTTAGGGTATCATTTCTCGGTTGAACCCAAAGAACTAGGTTCTGAAATTCTCATTGCAGAATTGGGAGAAAAACCGTTTGAAAGCTTCATTGAAACCGACAATGGTTTTAGTGCTTACATTCAAAAAGACCTTTGGACCGAAGACATTCTAAATGACATTTACCTATTAACTTCTCCCGAATTTTCTATTTCTTATACCATAGAAGAAATCGACCAAGTCAATTGGAATGAAGAATGGGAAAAGAATTTTGAGCCAATTGATGTAGACGGAAAATGCCATGTCCGCGCACCATTTCACCCAAAAACCGATGCTGAATTTGACATTATCATCGAACCAAAAATGAGCTTTGGAACCGGTCATCACGAAACTACACACATGATGATTCAGCATTTATTGGAAACTGATGTGACTAATATGAAAACATTAGACATGGGTTGCGGTACCGCTATTTTAGCTATTTTGGCAGAAATGAAAGGAGCCAAACCTATAGATGCGATTGATATTGACAATTGGTGTTATTTGAATTCTATTGAAAATGCGGAACGCAATAATTGTCACGAAATCACTGTTTACGAAGGTGACGCCGAATTATTAAAAGACAAAAAATACGATTTAATTATTGCCAACATCAACCGCAATATCTTATTGAACGATATGCAACAATATGTAAATTGTTTGAACAAAAACGGCATTCTATTATTAAGCGGATTTTACACCGAAGACATTCCTTTTATTGATGCTTCCTGCACGGAGAAAGGTTTGACTTATGTGAAAAAATTTGAGCGAAACAATTGGGTTTCCCTAAAATACATCAATTAGCAATAGAAAATTTTACACTTTGTAAAACGAAATGAAAATGAGCACTATAGAAAAAGTACAAGAAGACGTTTTAGTCGAAGAGCAAGTTGGAGTTAACAACGAAATCGTATTGTATAACGACGATGTCAATACCTTTGACCATGTAATTGATACGCTAATTCGTGTTTGCCAACACAGTGCGGAGCAAGCGGAACAATGTGCTATTTTAGTTCATTATAAAGGAAAATGCACGGTAAAAACAGGTCATTATGATGAACTGAAACCCCAATGTACGCAGTTGTTAGAAGCCGGTTTAAGTGCGGAAATTATTTAGTTTTTACTTTACGTCCTTCGCGCCTTCTTTGTGAACTTTGCGGTTAATTTTACCCTTTAAATTTCCAGTCAAACTCGTCAGTATCTTTTATAATAGCGCCAACTTCTACTCGAATTATAGCATCATATTCTGATTGCAGAATTAACCAATTGCTTTCGTTAAAGTGGTTTTCGGTGGAATCAAAATCTTCGACTTCCCAAGTTTTGAATGGCAAATCATTTTTGATTTCGGCAACATTTTTACCGATAACAGCTTTACCTAATAACGTCGCTTCCATATTTGAAGTAATGATATATCCTAAACGAAAGGCTTCATCTTCATAGAATGTTAAACGGAACTTTTTATCATTATACAGATAAATCACATTATCGTCATCGTCTTTGAATTGCTTTGATGGCTTACCATAAATAGCTTCTACGTGATTTTGCTTCATGCCGAATAACAATTGGTCTACGCCGTTTTTTGGATTGATTATCATTTGAATTACGAATTATAATTTATGAGTTATGAATTGACAGCCAAACATTAGCGAATCCTAAGCGACTATTTGACAAAGGTCGCAAAGTTTTTGGGTTGTTGAAAACCAATTTGCTATTTTTACATTCAAAATATAAAAAAAGCTATGGGACTATTTTCTGCACTAATGGGCAATGCCGGGCAAGCCAGCCAGGAAGATTTAATCAAACAATACGGTCAATTATTAATCGATAATGAAACTATAGAAATGGGTTTCAAACTCATTCGAGATGTGTTTATTTTTACCAACAAACGGTTGATTTTAGTCGAAAAACAAGGCATCACAGGAAGTAAAATCGAATACAAATCGATAGCGTACAAAGCCATTAGCCGCTTTAGTGTGGAAACTGCGGGTACTTTTGACTTAGAAGCGGAATTGAAGATTTGGGTTTCCAGCGAACAAAATCCAAGCATTACGAAACAGTTTACCAAATCGGTTAATGTTTACGAAGTTCAAAAGGTACTCGCGTATTACGTATTGTAAAAAATTATCTAATATTCAAACCTACCAAACTCACTTTCAATAGTGAGTTTTTTGGTTGCAGAAGCTTCTACGCTACCGACAATTTGTGCCGCTACACCGAAAGATTCTGAGATGGCAATAATGTCTTGTGCAATTGCTTGTGGCACGTACAATTCCATTCGGTGACCACAATTAAAGACTTGGTACATTTCTTTCCAATCGGTTTTGGAGTTTTCTTGTATGAGTTTGAATAATGGTGGTACCGGAAATAAATTGTCTTTAATAACATGAACATCATCTACAAAATGCAACACTTTAGTTTGTGCACCACCGGAACAATGCACCATGCCGTGAACTTCGTTTGGCGTATATTTATCTAAAATCGATTTGATAATCGGAGCATAAGTTCTAGTTGGTGACAACACTAATTTTCCTGCGTCAATTGGAGAATCTTCAACTGAATCTGTTAATTTGGTGCTTCCGGAATAGACTAATTCATTTGGCACCGCTGCGTCAAAGCTTTCCGGATATTTCTCGGCTAAATATTTGGCAAAAACATCATGACGAGCCGAAGTCAAGCCATTGCTTCCCATGCCGCCGTTATAACTTTTTTCATATTTGGCCTGACCGAAAGAAGCCAAACCAACAATGACATCGCCTGGTTGAATATTGGCATTATCAATAACATCACTACGTTTCATTCGAGCCGTAACCGTAGAATCTACAATGATTGTTCGCACCAAATCACCAACATCGGCAGTTTCGCCACCGGTAGAATGAATGGTTACGCCAAAGGTTTTCAACTCGGCTATTAGTTCTTCAGTTCCGTTGATGATTGCAGAAATCACTTCCGCCGGAATGAGATTTTTGTTTCTTCCGATAGTAGAAGACAACAAAATATTATCGGTTGCTCCAACACACAGTAAATCGTCAATATTCATAATCAACGCATCTTGTGCAATGCCTTTCCACACCGAGATATCGCCGGTTTCTTTCCAATACATATAGGCCAAAGACGATTTAGTTCCGGCGCCATCAGCATGCATGATCAAACAATAATTTTCGTCATTGGTTAAATAATCAGGCACAATTTTGCAAAAAGCTTTTGGGAATAATCCTTTATCGATGTTTTTGATGGCGTTGTGCACATCTTCTTTGGAAGCCGAAACTCCACGTAGATTGTAGCGTTGACTGTTATCAGAGCTCATTTTGTAGTGTGTGTTGTTGTGGCGCAAAGATAACTAAAGATTGCAGATTTTTGAAGACAGAACGCAGATTTTTGAACTTAGTTTTCCACGATTAAAATTTCTACGCGACGGTTTTCGTTGGCTTCCGTTTCATTGCGCTCCGGAATTTTGTGAATTGGTTTTGAAACGCCAAAACCTTTATAAGACATCCTTTTTCTATCAATTTTATTTCGCAATAAATAATTATAAATGGCTTTAGCGCGAGCGGTAGAAACGTCTCCAACATCAACTTTTGATTGACAACAGATATGTCCTTGAATTTCAATTTTAAGTTTGGGATTTTCTTCTAATGCGCAAAGCACATCATAGAGTGTTGTTTCTGAACCGGGAACAACACGAGCAGAATTATTGAAAAAATAAATATTGGGCAATTTAATGGTTTCGCCTACTTTTGAATTTCTGATTTGTTTGGTGAGTTCACTTTCGATGGGTTTTAACTCAGTTTCTGTATAAAAAATAGTTACTCTTCTATTTTCAGCTTGGATTTTGGATTGTTTAAATTCTTTACCAAAGGCAATTTTTTCTAATCCTTTGCTGAATTTCAAACCACTTTTCTCCAATAAATCACGAACGTTGGCGATACGCCTTTCGGCTAAATGCTTATTGTAATCCTTAGTATCAATGCTGTCACAAAAACCTAGTAATCTGGTAATTTCTATCTCTTTATTATTGGCAATCCATTCGTTTAATGTTAGGATCGAGCTTTGATTTGGAAAGTCTTTATTGAAATCAAAAAAAACTTCAAACTGCTTTTGTGCTAAACAATTTAGAGAAAACAAAAATAGCAATATGAATATTTTAAATCTCATTATTTATCTACGATTAAAATTTCGACCCTGCGATTGGCTTTGCGTTCGGCTTCGTTTCGCTCCGGTACTTTATAAATCGGATCATTGCTACCAAAACCTTTATAAGACAAACGGTTTACTTCTATCTCAAACTTGGTCAAATACTTAAAAATAACTAAGGCTCTTCGATAAGACAATTTAGTGTCCATTCCGTTTGGATTGCAGCAAATATGACCGTGTATGGCGATTCTCAACTTTGGGTTATCGTATAAAATTTGTAATAATTCGAGTAAAAGCGGTTCAGACTGGTCCATCATTTTTTCAGAATTAAAGTGAAAATTGATGTTATTTATCCGAATCAAATCTCCTTTTTTGGCTTTTTCAAACTTTTGTGCCAATTCAGATTTCTCTTTGGCTACCAATTCAGAAAGTGAACTAAACGAGATCTCCTCTTCTTCATTTGTTGGATTTATCTTTTTCTCTTCTTTTAGAATGAAAAAGAGTTTTACTTTTCTATTTTCTTCTTGATTTTTTGAAAGTTTAAAATCTTTTCCAAAGGGCTTTAACTCTACTTTATCACTAATTTTTATTGTATCTTTTTTAAGTAAGTCCAAAACAGAATTAATTCTCCTTACCGCTAAATCTATATTATATTGACTGTCATCGACACTATCACAATAGCCCAAAACCTTTGTGATTTCTGCTGACTTATTTGCCTTTATCCATTGGTTCAATTTAGTCAATGAGGCTTGATTTGGGACAGCTGCATTAAAATCAAAGAACACTTCAAACGACTGTTGAGAGAATCCAAAAAAAGGCAAGAATAATAAAACAATATAAATTTTCTTCATGCTAATTCTCAACAATTAAAATTTCAACCCTACGATTGGCAGCTCTTTCCGCTTCGTTTTTTTCCGGTATAGGATAAATCGGTTGCGTGCTTCCGAAACCTTTATAGGACAATCGGGCGCGATAGACATCGTTTTTGATTAAGAAATTGTATATTGCTTTGGCCCTTTGAGTTGATAAGTCAGTTCGATCGACCGGCATACAGCACAAATGACCTTGGATTTCAATTTTTAAATAAGGATTACTTTGCAATACCAATAAGAGTTCGTAAAGTTTTCCACGAGATTCGTTGACTACAGCAAAGGTGTTGATGATAAAATTAAGGTTTTCAATGGTCAATTTTTCGCCGGTTTTGGCATTGCCCACTTTCTTCATAAATTCTCTATCAAGCTTGAATTCTGATTTGGTTCCGTTTGGATTTTCGAATACTAATTTTTCAGGATATTCTATTTCGGGTTTAGCTTCGCTCGATTCGGCTACGCCTCGGATTGGTAATGCTTCAATAGCTACTTCCGGTTTGATTCCGAGGATTTCGTTTTCGCGCGGAATGTCTTTTTCAAGTATATAATAAATGGTAACCTTTCTGTTTTCGGCTTTAACTTCAGATTGCTTAAAGCTTTCTCCAAAACTTATGGTTTTAAAATCTTCGCGGATTTTGATTTGGTCTTTGACTATTTGAAAAATGAAATTGACTCGTTTTTGGGCTAAAGTATCATTGGAATCCGTTGTACCGTCTTCATCTGTAAAGCCGTGAATGGCGACTATTTTATTGTTATTGTTGGACAAAATCCATTGGTTTATTTTATTCTGTTCTTTTTTATTCAATTCGAATTTGTTGCTCTCAAAAAAAACAGAAAATTGTTCTTGTGCCAATGCATTAGCAGTCATAAACAGAATCAATACAGTAAATATTTTGCGCACCATTGGTTAGGTTTATTATTATAACGAAAGTTACGTAAAAATAGTATGGTGAAACAGAAAATATCATCTTATGCGTAAAAATTATTATTTACATTTGCCGTCAAACTTTTTAATTATGAAACAATTATTTTTACTCGCACTCCTAATGCTGGGTTTTTCCGGAAACTCACAATCAGTAGTTCAATCAGTGAATTCCGGAAGTCTTATCACTCCGGGTTCCACAATTTCAGTAGGTGAAATAGTAGTCGTACCACAAAATCAAAATCAATCCAATAGTGGCATCATAGGCTTATTGGCACAAACCCAACAAACGCTTGAAGTACCGCAGTTGGAACTCGGCGGAAAAATTACTGTTTTTCCAAATCCAACGACAGCTTCAGTTTCCTTTAAAACCGACACTGATCTTTTGAATGAGAAAGTGTCGATTTATAATTTATCGGGGCAATTGATTTCAAAAAAACAAATTGGCACAAACAATTCTTTAGATTTAACAGAATTGCAAGCCGGAGTTTATTTGATTCAGTTCAATAATAAAAAAATAAAATCCTTTAAAATAATCAAACGATAAGAACAAAATTAATCATGAAAAAACTATTACTATTATCAGCCCTTTTTATTTCTTTTTTAACTTTTGCGCAAGTACCACAAGGCATTTCTTATCAAGCTATTGCATTGAACGGTTCCGGAAATCCAGTTGCAAGTTCTAACGTAAGAGTTAAATTGTCTATCTTAGACCAAACTGCAACAGGAACAATTTTATATTCAGAGACACAATTAAAAACTACTACTGCACAAGGTTTGTTTAACTTAACCATTGGCCAAGGAACAGTGGTTTCGGGAACTTTCAATACCATCAACTGGGGAACCAATTCCAAATTCTTAAAAGTAGAAATGGACGTTACCGGCGGAACGACTTATGTTTTGGTTGGGACAACCCAATTGCTTTCGGTTCCTTATGCTATGGCGGCTGATAGCTTGGTGACTTCACCGGGAGAAGGAATCACTTTGGTTTCGCCTAACGGAACGCCTTATCAATTGACAGTTGACAATAGTGGAAATTTATCTCTACCAACTTCCAACACAACCGGATCTAATCCAAGTCAATTGTATTTGTATGGAACTTTTAATACTTTTAATCCAAGCACTTCATTGTTATTCAACAATAACGGAACTACTTTTTATGGATATAAATACTTAACATCCGGTGGTCAGTTAAAATTTTTAGCCGATAATAATGCAAGCGCAACAGTCTATGGATTAAATGCTTCGCAAGAAGTGACTGTTGGTGGCAGCGCTTACTCAGTTACTTCAAACGGTTTTTATTATATAACAATTGATCATTATGCAGATAATCCGATGCAATTTGGATTACAATCTTTTGCTCCTGAATTAATTATTCAAGCGACTTGCTCAGGTATTAACCCAACCTACAATACTTCAACAAATACTTTTTCGTTTATTGTTAATGGAATTACTACCAGCAATAATCAGTTTTTATTTAATATACCTAATACTTCAGGAGCATCAAGCTGTGGAATATTTGGTGATTTCTTGTCTGATGGCACTATTGATTTTAACGGACCAGCAATATCTTTTACAACCGCAACTACAACACCTAAGAATTATAGAGTTGATTTAATCATTAACTTTAACGGTTCTGCTTCTTACACTATTACTCAAATATAATTGTACTTTAAATTAAAAAAACCGCTCAATGAGCGGTTTTTTTTTGTTTGATATCAAAATTATCTTGTAAACAACAACTCTCTGTATTTAGTTAAGGTCCAAATTTCGTCGTCTACTAACAACTCTAATTTATCACAATGTTCTCTAATTACTTCGAAGTATGGTTTTACTTTGTCGCAGTAAGCTTCGGCCATTTTTTGTGCATCGGTTAAAGCGTTCGCTTTTTTACGGGCTTCGGTCATGGCTTCTACATTAGTATTGATGCCTTCAATATGAGCTGAAATTTCTTTGATTAAAGAGATTTGTTCTTTGGCAATTTTCTCAAAGTCTTTGCCGAAAATTTCTTTTAATCCGCGTACGTTTTCGATTAAAGTATTTTGGTAACGAATCGCCGTTGGAATCACATGATTGCGAGCAATATCGCCTAAAACTCTACCCTCGATTTGGATTTTCTTAGTGTATTCTTCCAATTCTATTTCGTAGCGCGCTTCCACTTCAATGTGGTTCATTACATTCAAATCTTCAAATAAGTCTAGTGCTTTTTTAGAGACTTTAGCTTTCAACGCTAGAGGAGTAGTTTTGTGATTACTCAAGCCGCGTTTTTTAGCTTCTTTTTCCCAAGCTTCGCTGTAACCATCACCTTCAAAAAGGATGTTTTTAGTTTCTTTGATGTATTCTCTTAAGACGTTGAAAATCGCTTCGTCTTTCTTTAAATCTTTTTTCTCGATTAAAGCATCAACTTCTTTTTTGAAATCTTTCAATTGTTTGGCCACGATAGAATTCAAAGTCGTCATCGCATTAGCACAATTGGCAGAAGAGCCAACAGCACGGAATTCAAATTTATTTCCTGTGAAGGCAAACGGAGAAGTTCTGTTTCTGTCGGTGTTGTCCAATAATACATCCGGAATTTTACCCACGACGTTTAATTTCAAATCGGTTTTTTCTTCAGGAGATAATTTTCCTTTGGTTACACCTTCTAATTCCTCTAAAACTTTAGTCAATTGTTGCCCAATGAAAACCGAAATGATTGCCGGTGGCGCTTCGTTGGCACCTAATCTGTGGTCATTACTGGCTGTTGCGATGGCTGCACGAAGTAATTCTTCGTATTCATTTACCGCTTTAATGGTATTGATAAAGAAAGATAAGAATTGTAAGTTACTCATCGGTGTTTTACCCGGAGATAATAAATTTACTCCGGTATCTGTAGCCAATGACCAGTTGTTGTGTTTTCCAGAACCGTTTACACCTTTAAAAGGTTTTTCATGGAACAATATTTTGAAATCATGACGCTCACCTACTTTTGACATTACATCCATTAACAATGAATTGTGGTCAACGGCTAGGTTTGTTTCTTCAAAAATTGGTGCTAATTCGAATTGGTTTGGCGCTACTTCGTTGTGACGCGTTTTTACCGGAATACCTAAGTACATGCATTCTTCTTCTAATTCTCTCATGTAATTCAAAGCGCGAGAAGGAATTGACCCGAAGTAATGATCGTCTAATTGTTGTCCTTTGGCAGAAGTATGTCCAAGCAAAGTTCTTCCCGTCAATAATAAGTCAGGTCTTGAGTTCGCTAATGAACTATCCACTAAGAAATATTCTTGTTCCCAACCCAAAGTGGCCGTTACTTTTTTTACGTTTTTATCGAAATATTTACATACTTCAGTTGCCGCTTCATCCACGGCATTTAAAGCACGTAATAAAGGTGTTTTATAATCTAAAGCTTCACCGGTATAAGAGATAAATACTGTGGGAATACACAAAGTAGTTCCGAAAATAAATGCCGGAGAAGTTGGATCCCAAGCAGTATAGCCACGGGCTTCAAATGTATTTCTGATTCCACCATTAGGGAAAGAAGAAGCATCCGGTTCTTGTTGTACCAATTGACCGCCACCAAATTTTTCAACCGGATCTGACCCATCGTAAGAAGTTTCAAAAAAGGCATCGTGCTTTTCAGCGGTAGTTCCTGTTAAGGGTTGGAACCAGTGAGTATAATGAGTTACGCCTTTAGACAAAGCCCATTCTTTCATTCCCATTGCGATATAATCAGCAAGTTTTCTGTCAATTTTAGTTCCGTGCTGTACTGCATCTTTCACTCCTTTATAAGCATCTGAAGTCAAATATTGCTTCATTGCTTTATCATTAAACACATTGGCACCGAAAATGGCTGATTTTCTATCCGCTTCTTCAAATTTTACAGGTTTTCTACCTGATGCATCTTTTAATGCTTGAAAACGTAAAGTTGACATAAAGTTTATTTTTTAAGTTACACCCTATTAATTTGATGCAAATATAGCAATATTTTTATTTTAAAATAAACAGACCCTGTTTTTTTAGGGGTTAATTTATTAAATTATTAAAAAATGATTGTTTAAAACTTTTGTTGTGTAATCGTTAATAATTGCATTCAAATAACTCAAACCACTATATTTGTATCAACTAAAAGAGAACGTCATGACAGTTTGGATTATTTTTCTGGCCTTAATTTTTCTATTTCTCGCCCTTGATTTGGGTGTTTTCAACAAAAACCCACATATCATCAAGCCAAAAGAGGCAGGAATTTGGACTGGGATTTGGGTTTCACTATCCTTTATTTTTAGTTTTGTTATAGGATGGATATACAAAAATGAACTTATAGCAAATCCAACCGGTATAGCACCGGCAGTAGCAACAATGAAATTTATCACTGGTTATCTTATAGAATTATCACTGAGTGTTGATAATATTTTTGTGATTGCCGTAATCTTTGCTTCATTTAAAATTCCTCAAAAATACCAGCACAGGGTTTTGTTTTGGGGTATCCTTGGCGCTATTGTTTTCAGAGGATTGATGATTTTCTTTGGTGTAATTTTGATTAACAAATTCAGTTGGATGACATACCTGTTTGGTGCTTTCTTAATCTTTACAGCAGTAAAGATGCTGTTTAAGGGCGATGAAGAAGAATTTAACCCTAAGAAATCTTTTGTTTACCGAAACTTGCGTAAAATAATTCCAATAACAAGTCACGCTGAAGGAGAACACTTTTTTGTAAAGAGAAGACACATTACTGCTGCCACGCCTCTTTTTGTTGCTTTAATCGTAATTGAAGTAATGGATATGCTGTTTGCTTTGGATAGTGTTCCGGCAATTTTAGCTATTACTTCAGATCCGTTTTTAGTATTTAGCTCTAATATTTTTGCTATTCTTGGGTTGCGTTCTATGTATTTCTTTTTGGCTAACATGTTAGAAAAATTCAGTTATCTGGAGTACAGTTTGATTGCTATTTTAACTTTTGTTGGGATTAAGATGCTGATTGTTCATTATTTTAAATTCCCGGAATGGGTTTCATTAGGATTTATTGCCCTTTCTTTATTTGCTGGCATTATCATTTCTATTCAAAAGAGCAAAGCTAAATAATAATCATTTTAAGATGAAAATCGATTAAATTGTAAAAAACAAGCCCAATCAAATAATTCTGATTGGGCTTGTTTTTATTATTCTCTCAATTTTTCAAAAAAGCAGTATAACGACTAAAGAAATTGTTATTCAGTTTAAACAATAATCTTGCAAAAAAACCAAAGACTTTAAAACTAATTATATCCTTTAAAAGCGAATAACAGCTGTCAAAATTCTATCTTACGCTTTAGAGACTTTGCCACGAACAATTGAAGCTTACAAGAGAATTAAAGGCAAGAATACTCATCATAGCTTCATACAAAGCATAAAAAAACCCTTCAAAATTAATCGAAGGGTTTTTATTTTAATCTGGAAACTATTATCGTTTAATTACACGTAGTGTTTTAACTTCTGTACCTTGAGTAACAATTACATTGTAAACTCCGGATGGGAAGCGTTCTCCTATTTGCAATTCAGACAATTGATCCTGGTTCACTTCACGTTGTTCAACTAATTTTCCGGCCATATCATAAATTGCAATTGCAACTTTCTCAACAGTAGGAGCAGTAACATTCAACTTGAATGTTTCTGTGAATGGATTAGGAGAAACTTTAGCCGTTAACTCAGTTCTAATATCCGTTTCTTGGACATCATCCATAGCTATAATTCTACAATTAGAATTATCAGCTAAGACAGTGAATTTAGCAGTAACGCTATCTGAGTTACATGTTCCATTAATACTATAGGTAACTGTAACTACACCACCAGTTGTTCTGTTTGGTGCAACTCTTGGACTACCGCTGAATACAGCAGTTACTCCTCCAGTTGGTCCACATACATTTCCTGATGTTGAACATCCAGAACTAATCGTTTTGAATTGAGACAACCAGTTAGCAAATGCATTGTTTAATGCATATTGACTATTAAAGTTTGTACCTACATAAGACACATTTGACGGACCAGTTACATCTACAGCGGCACCAGTGGCAACTGTAAATCTTCTAGTACAAGTGAATGAACCTTGTGTATTTGGCGCACATGTTGGTGCAATAGGCGCACAAGCATTAGCAGCAGTATACGTCCATGTTACATCCACATAACCTCCACATGCTGATGGCGGTGTTGATGGAGCATTATTTGTTAATGTTCCTCCACATCCTCCAGCAACTGTTGTGTTACATAAGAATGCATTCCAAGCTGAATTAATCTGCGACTGTGTACTACAAGCCGGTACTGTTACATTGTTTCCACATTTAAAGGTCACAGCTGGTGCAGTAGGAATAGTGAAACGTTTGGTTGTAGTCAATGTATTGGTGTTTCCACATCCACTTTGTTGACCACATGAACTAACCGTGTAAGTCCAAGTTACATCTACATATCCACCACATGCTGATGGCGGGTTAGCCGGAGCATTATTAGTCAATACGCCACCACACCCTCCACTAGCTGTAGTTGATGCTTTAAATGCAGCCCAAGCCGAATTAATTTGTGCTTGAGTACGACATGACTGTAATGTCACATTGTTTCCTGGAGTAAAGATTACTTGTGGTGGAGATGCTACTGTAAAACGTTTTGTAGTTGTCACAATATTTGAACTTCCACATCCACTTTGCTGACCACAAGAATTTACAGTATATTTCCAAGTAACATCTATATAACCACCACATAATGAAGGTGGATTAGACGGCGCATTGTTAGTCAATACGCCTCCACATCCGCCACTTGCACTTACTGATGATTTAAATGCTGTCCATGCTGCATTTACTTGTGATTGAGTACTACAAGATGGCACTGTTACATTGTTTGCTCCTGCAAATACTACCGGAGTTGGGTTGGCTACAGTGAAACGTTTTGTAATTGTTACTATATTAGAACTTCCACATCCGCTTTGCTGTCCACAAGAACTTACAGTATATTTCCAAGTAACATCCTTATAACCACCACATAATGAAGGTGGACTAGATGGTGCATTGTTAGTCAATACGCCTCCACATCCGCCACTTGCAGTAACTGATGATTTAAATGCCGCCCATGCCGCATTTAATTGTGATTGAGTACTACAAGATGGTACCGTTACATTGTTTGCTCCTGCAAATACTACCGGAGTTGGGTTGGCTACAGTGAAACGTTTTGTCGTTGTAACTATATTTGAACTTCCACATCCGCTTTGTTGACCACAAGAATTTACAGTATATTTCCAAGTAACATCTACATATCCACCACATAATGAAGGTGGATTGTACGGTGCATTGTTAGTCAATACACCTCCACATCCGCCAGTTGCAGTAACTGATGATTTAAATGCCGCCCATGCAGAATTTATTTGGTATTGAGTACTGCAAGCAGGTAATGTTACATTGTTTGCTCCTGCAAATACTACTTGTGATGGAGACGTTACAGTGAAACGTTTTGTCGTTGTCATTGTATTTCCGTTATCACATCCACTTTGTTGACCACATGAACCAACGGTGTAGGTCCAAGTCACATCTACATAACCACCACAGTTTGAAGGTGGGTTAGATGGTGCATTGTTAGTCAATACGCCTCCACATCCACCGGTTGCAGTAACTGATGATTTAAATGCCGCCCATGCAGAATTTACTTGGTATTGAGTACTACATGCCGGTAATGTTACATCATTTCCTGCATTAAATACTACTTGAGGTGGTGATGCTACCGTGAAACGTTTTGTTGTTGTCATTGTGTTATCATTACCACATCCGCTTTGTTGCCCACATGAGCCAACAGTGTAAGTCCAAGTCACATCTACATAACCACCACAGTTTGAAGGTGGGTTAGACGGTGCGTTGTTTGTCAATACACCTCCACATCCACCACTTGCAGTTGTTGAAGCTTTGAATGCTGCCCAAGCTGCATTTACTTGCGCTTGTGTACTACATGCCGGTAATGTTACATTATTTCCTGCATTGAATACAACTTGTGATGGCGCCAAAATAGTGAAACGTTTTGTACATGTCATTGTATTTTGGTTACCGCATCCACTTTGTTGACCGCATGAACCAACAGTATATGTCCAAGTCACGTCAACATAACCGCCACATAATGACGGCGCATTAGCCGGTGCGTTGTTTGTCAATACACCATTACATCCACCAGTTACAGTTGTTGATGCTTTGAACGCTTCCCAAGCTGCATTTACTTGCGCTTGAGTGCTACATGATGGTACTGTTACATTAGTTGCACAATTAAATACTACAGGAGCCGGAGCCGCTACAGTAAAACGTTTTGTACACGTCATTGTATTTTGATTACCACATCCACTTTGTTGACCACATGAACCAACGGTGTAGGTCCAAGTCACATCTACATAACCGCCACATAATGATGGTGCATTAGCTGGTGCGTTGTTTGTCAATACGCCATTACATCCACCGGTTACGGTTGTTGATGCTTTGAACGCTTCCCAAGCTGCATTTACTTGCGCTTGAGTGCTGCATGATGGTACTGTTACATTAGTTGCACAATTGAACACAACAGGAGCCGGAGATTCTACTGTGAAACGTTTTGTACATACTGTTGCACTTTGACTTCCATTTTGTCCACCACAGTTTAAGAATTGTTGATCAACAGTTCCATTATCAAAATTTTCATTAATAGCAGTTGCTACAGCATTGATTTCTGATAAAGAATATCCTGTTGTACAACCTCCAATAACATTATTGGCTAATTGTAAGAAGCTAGATACTGTCATTCCAGTAAATGTACCGGTCTTTATAGTTAATGAGCCTAAACTTGCATTACTCGCCGAGAAATTTGGATCGTATATATCAAATCCAGTTGATAATGTAAGTGCAATTAACTGAGAAGATAAAACACCTCTACTCGTAGTTGGATTTACAGCACTTGATGTAATAAGAGATGAATTCCCTCCTGCCGGTAGATAATTTTGAATTGCTGATGAAGAAGTAAAAGTAAGTTTGTTACTTCCACATCCTATAACTAGTCCATTTGGAAAGGCTCCAGCAAAATTTGCATCTCTGTAACATCCTGGATTGTTCCCATTACATGAAGTTCCATAACCTCCTTGAGTAAATGTTGTAAATTGCCCTTCACAATCATCAGATTGATCACACAAATCACTAACATTATATGTCCATGTCACATCTACATAACCTCCACATGAAGATGGTGCGGTTGACGGCGCATTATTAGTCAATACACCATTACATCCGCCGGTTGCAGTTGTTGAAGCTAAGAATGCAGCCCATGCAGTATTAACCTGCGTTTGAGTGCTACATGATGGGACTGTTACGTCAACTCCACAATTGAACTCTACTTGAGATGATGGCGTCACGGTGAAGCTAGCACTTACACTGTCTTGTGAACAGTTGTCTGAAATACTATAAGTCAACGATACGCTTCCTCCTTCACACAATCTTGGTGCTTGGAACTCGCTAATGTTGAATTGAGCTGTAGCATCACATCCGTCGTTTACA
>NZ_DLGY01000033.1:168576-192856 GCF_002482945.1 Flavobacterium sp. UBA7682 | reverse complement strand
ACTCGCCACACTGACAATGTTTACTGTCGTATTCGCAGTGTAAGTTCCGGTTAAAGTTGCTGTGCCTGTTCCGTTTAAAGTGATTGTTTGATTCGCACCGCCATTGATATTATAAGTAACTGTCGCATTTGGTGTACCGGTAAATGTAAAAGTCGCTGGACTTCCGGAGCACGAAGGTGTTGGACTTACCGATACTGTTGCTGTTGGCAATCCCAAAATTGTAATTGTAACAGTCGATGTATCATTAGCACATAAAGCAGAGGAAACTGTATAAGTAAATACATAAGGACTACCTAAGAGTGTCATAGTAGAAACATCTAAAGTTCCTTGAAATCCATTTGTGGTTAAAATTGGACCGCTCCAAACACCCGTGTTGTCAGGTGTTCCTCCTAATAGATTAAACAGATCAAACGGAATTGTAGTAGCTATTTCATTCACACAAATACTTCTGTTTCCATTACTTCCGGCATCATTGGGTTCGTAAAGATTAACCAAAACCTCAAGCCTAATGCTACTTTCACATGGCGGATCAACAGTAGTTGCATAATAAAATTGTCCGTTAACCAATGGCGTTGAAAGATCTAACGGTATTCCAAAGGCTGATGTTAAATACCAATTATTATTCCCAGAAGCTACTAAATCACCCACAGTTGGCGGGCTCCCTGGAATATTACAAAATTCCTGAACAGCACTTCCCAGCGGCGTCGGAACCAATCCAACATTTACAAAAACAGAAAGTCTGGAAGTCTGACAACCTGTATCCGGATTCGTTTGACTTATATAATATATTGTATTATCAGTTAAAATTGCTGTAGGAGAAAGTGCTGTTCCACCATTGGGTGTAGTATACCATTGTAAATTATTCCCATTGATAACAAATTGTGGATTAGATGGGGTCGCTTGACTCAAACTGGTCACACAAACCCCTTGAAAATTGGCACCGGTTGGCGCAGAATATATTGTAACTGTAACACTCTGCCTTGGCCCACAATTACCGGTATTATCATCGACAAAATAATCCTCTCCATTGATTAATACCGTTGAATTGGTAAGTTGAGTATTTGAAGTTGCAGTAGCATACCATTTAATTCCACCTCCATTATCGACAGCTTGCAAACTGGCAATAGTAGGAGATTGGGTGTCGCAAAAAGATTGCGCAGTATTTGTTACTGTTGGACATTGAGAATAAACGAAACCATTCTGCCCAAATAGTGTTAGTATCAAAACACAGTAGAAAAAATAATTTTTGGCGAGAGTAGTTATTCTCATAAGCAGTTCTATTTAATACAATTTAAATCCGTACAACATCACTCCTTTTCATATGAAACAATAAAACTTCAACCAGAAAGAACATTTAATTCAGTTGCGAATCTATAGTATTAGTCAAAGTAAAATTACCACCACTATATTACTTATAATTTAGGCGACAAATTTTGACTTATTAAAATGTTATAAACAAAATAATCAACATTATTAACAACTTCCTAACAACACAACACAAGCATATTTTACTGACGTACAATCATTTAAAAAAAGAAAACCCAAAAAAAAGAAGTTATTAAGAATTTTTAAGAACCTCAGAAAAATAAAAATTGTTAACAAGATTACACTGAAATGCAATCTTATTAACAATAAATTGTAAAACTAAAATGGTTAAAATATTGGACGTTGTAGTTCTTGCTTGACAAATTCAAATTCAGAAATGATTTCTGCTACAATATTTTCAACTGATTTGATTTCATGAATCAATCCGGCAATTTGCCCTATCTCTAATTCGCCTTCCTCCAAATCTCCTTCAAACATGCCGCGCTTAGCTCTTGCCCTTCCTAAAAGTATTTTCAATTCCTCAGGACTTGGGCATTTTGCATATAATTCTTGGAGATCGTTATAGAATTTATTTTTTATCAAACGAACCGGTGCCAATTCTTTCAAAGTTAATTGTGTATCTCCTTCTTTGGTGTTGATTATAGTATTCTTGAAATTGTCATGGGCCGAACTTTCAAAAGATGCTGCAAAACGAGAACCTATTTGAACGCCATCAGCGCCTAAAACCATCGCGGCCAACATGCCGCGACCGGTTGCAATTCCACCTGCGGCAATCAACGGAATTGAAATTTGTTCTTTCACCATGGGAATCAAGGTTAATGTGGTCGTTTCCTCTCTTCCATTATGTCCTCCAGCTTCAAAACCTTCGGCTACTACAGCGTCAACTCCGGCTTCCTGGGCTTTTAGAGCAAATTTAGAACTGCTCACTACATGCACAACAGTAATTCCTTTCTCCTTTAAGTAACTGGTCCAGGTTTTTGGATTTCCCGCTGAAGTGAAAACAATTTTAACACCTTCTTCGATTATGATTTGAATAATTTCTTCAATATTAGGATACAACATCGGCACATTTACCCCAAAAGGTTTGTCCGTTACAGTTTTACATTTTTGAATGTGTTCTCTCAAAACGTCAGGATACATCGATCCGGCGCCAATTAATCCTAATCCACCGGCATTACTGACAGCACTCGCTAATTTATAGCCACTATTCCAAATCATTCCGCCTTGAATAATTGGGTATTTAATCTTAAAAAGTTGGGTGATTTTATTCATCTAAATCAAAAATGATTGAAATTTAATGCTTGATAATTTTTCCGGATTGTTCCAATGCGTTACTCTTGATTTTATAATAATACATTCCGGAAGTTAAATGCTCGAGAGAAAGTTGTTGGTTAGCACTGATTTCTTTCTCTAAAACCATTTGTCCCAAATTATTATAAAGAGACATTTTAGCTACTTCAAAACCATTAGGGAAAGAAACTGAAATTATAGTATTGGCTGGATTTGGATAAACTAAAAATCTACCTACAACATTATCGTTCACTGAAAGCAAAGCCATATTTAATGCCAATTCAAAATCAGGAATTCCATAACCATATTCGTCCGTAGGATTCAGGAATCTATCTGCGGATTGTTTTACAAAATCAACAATTTGTTGGTTTGATGCCCAAGGAATCGCTTGCCAAAAACTCGCTATCGCACCAGCCATCACCGGACAAGAAAAGGAAGTTCCGCTTGCCGTAACAACATTTCCGGTTGTATTTGCTAAAGTAGTACTTTGTCCTTTGGCCATCACATCAGGCTTTATTCTGCCGTCAAAACTTGGTCCGATAGAACTAAAAGCAGCATACTGTTCATTAAACTGAACGGCGCCAACCGCCAAAACATTAGTCGCTTCGGCCGGAACTCCAATATTTGGATTAGCTGAATTTCCGGAATTTCCTGCACTGGCAACTACTACCATACCTTTACTAAAAGCTATATTAGCCCCTTGAGAAGCAAAAGCTTTATCGCCTGTCATATCAGAATAAGTATAACTGTAATTTGGATTATCATAGCCAAAATAACCCAATGAAGTCGAAATCACATCGGCACCAACCCTATCGGCTTCTTCGGCAGCTTGAACCCAGTAACTTTCTTCTACAGGGTTTTCACTTGAAATATCTTCTGTAATGTATAAATAGTATTGTGCATCAGGTGCAGTTCCAACCAATTGTCCTTCTACATAGCCCGACATGCAAGACAATGCCATAGTTCCGTGGTTGTGAGACGAAAAAACATTGGTATTGCCACCAACATAATTATATCCGCCCAAATACAAACCATTGTTGAACATTCTGTCAAACGGAGTAATTGTATTTACTGCAGAAAAACCTGAATCCATAACTGCAATAATTTTGCCTGAACCGGTAAAATCTTGTTGGTGTAACAAATGTGCATTAAGCATCGAAACTTGATTCAATGAATTGCCATAAGCAAAAGTTTCCTGGGTATCCAATTGTTTATTCACCGAATTAATCGCAGTCTGTAGTGGCATTTTAGCATTCAAAGAATGATCTGCATAGCGAATGTGATTTACAAAAGTCAAACTCGTCAAAGCTTCAATATCGGTAACGTTTCCTCGGATGTGAAGACAATTCAGCCATTTGGATTGGGCTTTGACTTCAATTCCTTCGGCTGCTATAATTTGATCAATATAAGATTGTTCAATGGGTGCATCGCTGACATTCAACGCAATGCCTTGTGCTGTCCTTCTATCCAATGCTTTTTGGGTTAACATGGTCAATGGATTGTCTAAAAAAGTTTGCGCATTGGGTTTGTCATTAAAATAAACCCAAGCATCTTCTTGAGCATATCCTAAAAAACTAAATAGGAAAAATGCAATAAGTAATAGTTTGTTCATCGCCTTTACTTTTGTGATGTGCTAATTTATGAAATAACTCCTGAACCCACTAATTCATCGCCAATATTCCACGCAACAAACTGTCCTTCAGTAATAGCCGATTGTGGTTCGTCAAAAGAAACATATAAACCACTTTCAAATTGGTACAAAGTAGCTTTTTGCAAAGGTTGACGATAACGAATACGCGCTATTACTTCCATGGTTTCTCCATTTTTTAAAGCCAAATCTTCTCGAATCCAATGAATTTCGGCAGGTTGAACTCGTAATGTCTTTTTAAACAAACCGGGATGACTTACACCTTGACCGGTATAAATAGCATTGGTTTTTACATCAGTGGAGATGATAAAAAGCGCTTCTTTGGTTCCGCCCACGTTTAGTCCTTTTCTTTGTCCAATGGTAAAATAATGAGCCCCTTGGTGTTTGCCTACTACTTTTCCGCTATCGGAAGTATAAGAAATCCCTTTGGCTTCAAAAGCCAATTGTTCTTCTAACGAATGGAAAGTTGGTATTTCTTGATTATAAATTTCATCACCAGCGGTGATTTCATAAATAAATCCTTCTTTGGGTTGTAATTGTTGTTGCAAAAATTCGGGCAAACGAACTTTACCGATAAAGCAAAGACCTTGAGAATCTTTCTTTTCTGCGGTAACTAAATCCAGTTGAAGAGCAATTTCACGAACTTCCGGTTTGGTTAATTCACCTATGGGAAATAAAGATTTTGACAATTGTTCTTGTGATAATTGACACAAAAAATAAGATTGGTCTTTATTACCATCCTTTCCGGCTAACAATTGAAAAATTTCTTTTCCATCTTTTTCGATGGTTCCTTTTCGACAGTAATGTCCGGTTGCGACATAATCAGCTCCCAAACTTAAAGCGATTTTCATAAAAACATCAAACTTAATTTCGCGATTGCACAATACATCCGGATTGGGCGTGCGTCCTTGTTCGTATTCGTTGAACATATAGTCCACGATTTTTTCTTTGTATTGTTCGCTTAAATCAACTGTTTGGAAAGGAATTCCCAATTTTTCAGCTACGAGTAGTGCGTCGTTACTGTCTTCTAGCCATGGACATTCATTGGAAATGGTAACCGAATCGTCATGCCAATTCTTCATAAAAAGACCAATGACTTCATAGCCTTGTTCTTTTAACAAATAAGCAGCAACACTGGAATCAACACCTCCGGAAAGACCGACAACAACTCTTTTCATTTTATAGCAGCGAAAATTTTAACTTCGTTCCGTTCTTCTCGTCTTTAGGACGAGATTCGGGTGTTGCAAAGTTAACTCAAAATCCGAATAATTTCACGTTCAGACATCAGTTAAAACAATGAAGTGGTAATCAAAACTTATCTCCTTGGGATAAGACCAATGATTTATTCAGTCGGTTGTTTAGGCATTTTGGGTCTTTTGAAATTTTTGTTTTCGTAGTTCATGTTAACCTCTTTCACCTTTCCTTTTTCAAGGACTTTCCATATACCTACTTTTTTTCCGTTTTTGAAAGAGCCTTGACCGGTTATTTTATTGGTAGCATCTTTGTAAACGGCCAAACCATCCAATTGATCATTTTTATAATTGCTTTCTTCAATTATGACACTGTTTTCGGCATAGCTTTTATACAATCCTTCTTTGACACCATTTTTATAGGTAGTTTCTTCAGCAATTTGTCCGCTCTTGTAGTATACTTTTCTAACACCATTCAATTTACCATTTGCATAAAATTCTAAAGTCATTATTTGAGGAGAATCAAAATGGTAATATTTCCACTCACCTTCAAACTTTTTATTGACAACCTTTCCTTCACTAACCTTACTTCCTTTTTGATTGTAAAAAATGGTATAACAAGAATTATCTTTTACATTGAAATCTCTTGTAGCTATAACAGTTCCTGCTTTAGTATCATCAAAAAATTTAAACAACCCAATTTCTTTACCATGTTCAAAAGTACCTTCATATCGTGGTCGTTTTGACTCTTCAAAAATGCCTTTCCACACGCCATGCTTCTTACCGTTTTCGTCTAATCTGTTAAAATCTTGTGCAAAAAGAACAACTGTTTGTAATAAAAAAAGGAAAATATACTTCATAAGAAATGTCATTGATTGGTATTAAATAAGAGCCACAAATTTAAAGTTATTATATAAACGGAGAATATATTTTTTTAGTATCCGCTGATTGTTAAAAATATTTTAAAACATAGCGTTATTTCTGTTTAACTTTTTGAAGTTAATCAGATAGCAATGAACTACAAAACTACTTATTCTATTTATAAACAACTGTAATATCGACATTTAACTACCTTAAACAAAACTGTTAAAGTATTTATAAATTGTTATTTTGTTTATTCTTCTTCGTTTTTTGTTGAACAATGTTTCATAATTTAGCCGAAACATTAAACAAAATAACCATGAAAAATCTAATCAAAAAAATGTCTATTGCATGTATTGCATTGACTATGTTATCCTGTAGTGATGACGACAACAATTCAAATCAACCTCAAACTATTGCAGAAATTGCAACGGCTAATCCCGATTTCTCAACATTAGTAACGGCACTAAATCGTACTGGATTGACATCAACTCTTGACGGAGCCGGACAGTTTACTGTATTTGCTCCAACAAATAGCGCATTCACTACATTTTTTGCCTCACTTGGTGCAAACGTGAATGTTAATAATGTTGACGTAAATGTATTGAGAAGTATTTTATTAAATCACGTTATCGATTCAGAAATTCTGAGCTCAGCAATTCCAGCTTCAACTTACGTTACTACTCTTTCTCCATTTAGCTCTGCAACAAATTCACCAAGAATTAGCATGTTTGTTCAAAAATCAGGGGCAATTGTGACCTTGAATGGTGGTATTGACAGCAAGGGTGCTGTTGTAACTACTGCCGATGTTGATGCCAGTAATGGTGTTATCCATATTGTAAATAGAGTAATTCAAATTCCTACTTTGGTTGACCACGTGGTTGATAACCCTGAATTTGAAACTTTGCAAACAGTGGTAACAAGTGTTGACCAAGCTGCTGTCTTGACCGCTTTATCCGGACTTACTGCGTCAGCTCCTGCTACTCTTTTTGCTCCAAATAATGCTGCATTTACAACAGCATTGGGCACAGGTGGTTTTGCTAATGGTGCAACTGCTGCTCAAGTTACTAAAGTATTACAGTACCACGTCACTACCGCTGGAAATGTGCGTTCAACTCAACTGACAAATAATCAAGTTGTTCCAATGTTTACAAATCCTGTTCAAAATACAACTGTTATTCTAGGAACCAACACAGTAGATATTCGTGATACTGCAAATAATTTATCGAGAGTATTCCAAGCAGACATTCAAGCTTCTAATGGTGTAATTCACGGTGTGAACAGAGTTTTACAACCTGCTCTATAATAATAAAAATTGTTATGAAAATGAAGGCGCAACTTTAATGAGTTGCGCTTTTTTTATGAACCTAATTCTAATGCTCTGTCGTTCGCCGCTTTAACCGCTTCAACAATCGTGTTTTCTAAACTTCCTTTTTCAAAAACGCGTAGCGCACTTTCAGTAGTTCCGCCTTTGGAAGCGACTTTCGCAATCCATTCTTGGTTGGATAAGGAATAGCTGTTCTGAATCGCCACCGAACCCATAAAAGTTTGATTGACTAGCAATTCCGCTTCCGATTCATTAAACCCTAAATCAACCGCAGCTTTTATCATGGATTGCATGAAATAGAAGACATAAGCCGGTCCGCTACCTGAAATGGCTGTCGCGGCATCAATGAGTTTTTCGTTCTCTACATAAACCGATTTCCCGGTGGTGTTGATTAGGTTTTGAATAATAAAAAGTTCCTTTCTATCTACATTGGCAGAAGCTGTAAAAACCGTCATTCCCATTCCGATTTGTGTTGGAATATTGGGCATCGAACGCACAATCTTGGAACAAGACAATTGCTTTTCTATAGTTGCCAAAGTAATTCCGGCCATGACCGAAAAAATGATTTGCGAATTCTTCAAAAAGGGTTTTACAGCTTGCGCCAAATGACCAAAATCTTGTGGTTTTACGGCTAAAATGATGATGTCAAAATCACCGATTTCTTTAGCCGCTGTAGTCGAAAAATTGCCTTCCGGGATTCCGTTCTCCTTTCCTGAAAAATTACCATTTCTGACCAGAGCAAAAATGTCTTCCGGCTTGATAAATCTCGAACTGATAAAACTGTTTGCATAGGTTTTCCCCATGTTGCCAAAACCGATGATTAGCACTTTCATAGCTGTAAAATAAAAAAACTCTGTTTAAAGATATATTTTTAAACAGAGTTTTGAAAATTTATATTTCGGAAATTATTTCTTTTTGTTTTGAAGCTTTTTTTGCTCTTCAGCTTGTTCCATCATTTCACGCATCTTTTTCTGGAACTTACCTTCCGTTTTTGGCTTGGTTTTATTCTCTTGAATTTGGGCATGAATTTTATCGCTGTTGATAAAGTACTTTTTAATCACCAACATAATTCCGATGGTAATTAAGTTAGAAATAAAGTTATACAAACTCAAACCTGAACCGTAATTATTGAAGAACAACAACATCATTACCGGCGACAAATAAATCATGATTTTCATAATTTTCCCCATGTCAGGCATACCGTCTTGTGGTGGTTGTGCCATCATTTGGTCACCAGAAGTCATTTTCATATAAAAGAAAATCGCTATCGACGCCAAGATTGGAAACAAACTGATGTGATCACCATAAACCGGAATGTAGAAAGGCAATTTAACGATTTCGTCAAATGAAGATAAATCGTCTGCCCAAAGGAATCCTTTTTGTCTCAACTCAATCGCTGACGGGAAGAATTGGAACGAAGCATACATAAACGGAATCTGAATCAATGCCGGAATACAACCAGCCATCGGATTTACACCGGCTTTGTTGTACAACTTCATCGTTTCTTGTTGCTTTTTCATTGGATCTTTTTTGAATTTTTCTCCAATTTCCATGATTTCGGGACGCAATACTTTCATCTTGGCTTGCGACAAGAAAGATTTAAAAGTAATTGGCGACATCGCTATTTTGATTAAGATTGTAAATACAATAATCGCAATTCCCAATCCCATAAACGTACCCAAGAAACCGAATAACGGCACAAAAATAAACTTGTTTATCCAGCCGAAAATACCCCAACCTAACGGGATAATTTCGTCTAAGTTTCTGTCATACTCATTTAATATTTTATAATCCGACGGACCATAATACCAATTCATTTTATAATCCAATTCGCCATTAGCAAACGCTAAAGCAGAAGTTGTTTTGAATTCTTTGGTAAAAGTGGTATCAATATTTTCATCGTCTACCAAATCATTTGATTTCAATTTAGCCGATGCAAAAGGTGTTTTAGTCAATAAAATCGAAGTAAAGAAATGCTGTTTGTAAGCGATATAAGTTACCTTTTCAGGTGTTTCTTCTTTGTCTTTTCCTTGTCCTACATAATCATCTTTTCCGTCTTCATACTCAAATACGATTTCGGCATAACGATTCTCATACGCTATACTTTTCTCGTTTCTGTAGGTTTTCATATCCCATTGGAAATCTGCTGGTTTTGAAGTATTCAGCGCAGTATTCAACCCTTGAGAACGAATGTCAAAATCAAGCATGTAATCTTTTGGTTTCAACACATATTTGTATTCCAAATAGGCATTGGCACTCGACTTTAGTTTCATTGAAAGCACTTGATTTCCGTCAACAGTAGTCAAAGTTGGCTCAAAGAATAAATCTTTGGTATTCAACACTCGGTTGTCTTTGGTTAACAACTGCAAGTTGAAACTGGCATTGTTTTTTTTGATTAATTCAACCAGTTCTTTCGAATTTTTATCGAACTTTTTGTAGTTTTTTAAAGTAGCTTCAGCAATATAACCACCTCTATTAGCAACTTTCAATACCATTAATTCATTCTCGATAGTAGTGAAGTTTTCTTTAGCAGAAGGCAAAGTAGCCGAGTAAGCAAAGCTTCCTAGTGTTCCTTGTAGTTTTTGAATTTTAACCGAATCGGCAACCGAAGTATCTGCTATGGTTTGAGGAACTTCTTTCGTTGTTTCTGCTTTCGCCTTAGTTTCTGCTGCTTTTTCTGTTTTGGCTTTGTCCTGATCTTTTACTTCATCTTGTCTGTTATTGTACATCATCCAAAGGATAATCACGAAGATTAAAGCAAAGCCGATAATCGAATTAAAATCAAATTTCTTTTGTTCCATTTTTATATAATTAAGCTTTAAGCAATAGGCTCTAAGCAATAAGCATTATTTTTTATGTTTTACCATTGCGGCCACAAAGCTAACAAAAATTGGGTGTGGATTTGCAACAGTACTCTTATATTCCGGATGGTATTGAACACCGATGAAAAAAGGATGATTTTTTAATTCGATGATTTCTACCAAACCGGTATCAGGATTTACTCCCGAAGCAGTCAACCCGGCAGCTTCCAGTTGTTTTCTGTATTCATTGTTAAACTCATAACGGTGACGGTGACGTTCTTGAATTTGGCTTTTGCCATAAATTTCATAGGCCAAACTTCCTTCAGTCAAATCACATTTCCAAGCACCCAAACGCATTGTCCCGCCTTTATCGGTGATGTTTTTTTGTTCTTCCATGATAGAAATTACCGGATGTTTTGTTTCCTCATTCATCTCAGTTGAATTCGCATCTTTCAAACCGAGTATATTTCTTGAATATTCGATTACCGCCATTTGCATTCCCAAACAAATTCCGAAAAACGGAATGTTATTTTCTCTGGCATAACGAACCGTTTCAATTTTTCCTTCAATCCCGCGACCACCAAAACCAGGTGCCACCAATATTCCATCTAAACCTTGTAATTGTTCAGCTGCAGAGTTTTCATCAAGATATTCCGAGTGAATGCTGATTACGTTTACTTTAGTTTGATTGGCAGCTCCGGCGTGAATAAACGCTTCTAAAATCGATTTGTATGAATCTTGTAATTCTACATATTTTCCAACCAAACCTACGTTTACGGTTTGCTTCGGATGTTTTAATCGGTGTAAAAAAGTATTCCAGTTTTTTAAATCCGGGGCGGCTTTTTTAGGCAAATTTAATTTTTTTAACGCAACGATGTCTAAACCTTCTTCCAACATCAAATTCGGCACTTCATAAATCGTTGAAGCATCGATAGATTGGATAACGGCTTCACGTTTTACGTTACAGAATAGCGCTAACTTTTGACGCAACTCGTCCGATAATTCGTGTTCGGTTCTGCACACTAAGATGTCGGCTTTAATACCGCTTTCCATCAGCGTTTTTACCGAGTGTTGTGTTGGTTTTGTCTTTAATTCTCCGGCTGCCGCCAAATAAGGAACTAAAGTCAAATGAATGACCAATGAATTAGATTCACCCAATTCCCAAACCAATTGACGCACCGACTCGATATATGGCAACGATTCGATATCACCGACCGTTCCACCGATTTCTGTAATTACGATGTCAAAATCACCTGATTGTCCAAGCAATTGCATGCGGTCTTTAATTTCATTGGTGATATGAGGAACCACCTGAACCGTTTTGCCTAAAAATTCACCTCTTCGTTCCTTTTCAATCACAGAAAGATACACTCTTCCGGTAGTCACGTTATTCGCTTGCGAAGTGGGAACGTTTAAGAAACGCTCGTAATGTCCTAAATCCAAATCGGTTTCCGCACCGTCATCCGTTACGAAACATTCTCCGTGTTCGTATGGATTTAAAGTTCCGGGGTCGACATTGATGTAAGGATCAAACTTTTGTATGGTCGTTCGATAACCTCTAGCCTGTAGTAACTTGGCCAGAGAAGCTGCGATGATTCCTTTCCCTAAGGAAGATGTCACACCGCCGGTAACAAAAATGTATTTTGTTTGTGTTGGATTCATTGTAGATTATGTTGTTGTGTTGTTGTTGTAAAAAACGAGGCAAAAATACAATTATAATTCGATTGTTAGATTGTTAGATCGTTAGATTTTTAGAAAAAACAATCTAAGAATTTAATAATCTTTCTTAGGATATTGCTTTTTGATATTCCGTACCAATTCTTCCAAACCATTTAATTTGAGTTCGTAAACGAGTTGGAGTTGTTCACCGAGTTGTCCTTTTGGGAAGCCTTTTTGGGAATACCAAACCACGTAATACTCAGGCAAATCTATTAGATAGTAACCTTCATATTTGCCGAACGGCATTTTGGTGTGCGCGAGTTTGATGAGGAGTTTTTGTTGGTCGTTCAAAATTACTTCCAATTAAAAACAATTTCCCTTTTGATATCGGGATGCAAACTGAAATGTACCGGACAAGTTAATGCGGTTCTTTCCAAAATGGTTTTGGTTTTTTCATCAGCTTCGATATTCATTTCAAAAGTCACATGAATTTCAGAGATACGTCTAGGATCAGCCGCCATAATCTTAGTTACTTCTGCCGTTGAACCTGTAAAATCGATACCCATTTCACGCGCTTTGATGCCCATTACCGTCATCATGCAAGTGGCAAACCCATTGGCGACAGTATCCGTTGGCGAAAAGGCTTCTCCTTTGCCATTGTTGTCTAATGGAGCATCAGAAATGATTTCGCTTCCGGATTGCAAATGAATAGAAGACGTTCTTAAATCTCCTAAATAGGTAACTTTTGAGGTTGGCATTATAAAGCTTCTTTGATGGTTAAATCGGTGTCGTAGTACAAAATGTAGATGCCGTTATTGGAGTAACCGTAAGTAGCATTTTGGCTGTAATCAAATTTATTTTCCATTTGCTCTGAAGCATCGGTTTGAACCGTTTCTTCGAAAGTTTTTTCTTGAGACAAGCGCAACAGTACATCAAATGTTACATCAAAACCACGAATAGCGTACTGATTAGGGATGATTTTATTGAGCTTTTTGTATTTGGCATCAAACTGATTGGCTTCAACTGTCTCGTTTGGTCTTGATAGCGATGGATACAACAATTTTAATTTGGTCAAACGCGTTAAGGATATCTCTTCAAAATCCAAAGTTTCATTGGGTTCCATGATGACCAATTGCATTTGATATTCTTTTTGAGCAGCCAGCATCGCATTGGTCGTGGCCAAAATCATTCCTGTACTTTCAGAAGCCAATAAAACATAATTCATTTTATCTTTCTGCAAATGAATTCTCAAACTGTCAGCAATAAAAGAACCTTTTGCACTTAACCCAACCAGTTTTGTCTCACTTTGCATTTCCTGAATATATTGTTTGACACTGCCTTTTTTAGCATCAACCACAGCAATAATATTGCCTCCTTTGGCTTTCATAAACTCAAAAATCGAACCACGCATTTGTTCTAAAGACGGCATGGATTGATACATATTGGAATAATTTTGGCCAACTTCTTTCGACAATGGAGAAATAACAGGTGTTTTGGTTGGCTCCACCAATTCGGCTAACTTCTCGACATTAGACTGATAAAATGGCCCGATAATGGCGTCCATGCCGGCTAAATTATTTTGTTGAACCAAATTCGCTACGTTGGAAGTACTTTTGGTTTCTTGAGAATCTAAAATTTTGATATCGACATTCATCCCTAAAACTTTGGCGGAATCTATCGCCATCAAAGCACCGGAATAAAAATCCAAGGTTAAATTCAGAAACTTATCTTTTTTCAAACGTGCTTGAGTAGAATTTACCGTATCGTTTTCGATTCTTGAAATATTAAAAGGCAAAAGTAATGCGAGTTGTTTTCTCGCATTAGTATTTAAATTCTTCATCAAATTGCCTTGCTCCTTTTTGGGGATATTTATTTTTTGACCCATGGGCACGCGTAAAATCATACCTAATTTTATTCCTTTTTTCAATTCAGGATTCAACTGAATTAATTCGGTTTCAGTAATTCCAAAATCGGCTGCAATACTTTGAATCGTTTCTTTGGGCTTGACTACATATTCTTGTAAATATTTTTTACCTGAATTTGGATTAACCTCTTTTGACAGGTCTTTGATTGGTTCAGCCGATTCAACAGGTTTTGAAACAGTTGCCGGAACATTTCCCGAAACCACTAATTTCAAACCAACAGGAAAATCACTTACAATTGCTGGATTTAGTCTTTCCAACTCTTGGATGGTCATACCGTATTTTTTAGAAATACCATATTTGGTTTCCTTGGGTTCAATTATATGATAAGTAGTATTTCCTTTTAGAGTTTCTACTTTTGGTTCATTTTTTACAACAGGTTTTGAAGTCTCTTTTGGCGCCACAATAGGTTTTTCCGTAAGCGGTTTGGCATAAGTCTCTTGACTTACAACACCAGAAGGAATTTTTATCGTTTGCCCAATTTTCAAACCTTCTTTCAACAACTCTGCATTGGCTTCTTTTATTGCGTCAACCGAAACTCCATATTTTCTTGAAACACTAAAAAGCGTTTCTTTAGGTTGCACCAAATGTGTGGTTGGTTTTGAATTGGTTTTAGGTTGCGTTTGCTTTGGAGCAGTGATTGTATTTTCTGCTGTAGATGGCGGAATTAATAAAACGCTGTTCAATTCAATTCCGTTTTGGGAATCTGGGTTTAGTTTATAAATATCAAAAGGAGTAACTTTATATTTTTGAGCGATTAACGTAATAGTTTCTCCTTTGGCAACAGTGTGCTTAACATATTTGTCCTGTCTGGCCATCATAGAAAAGGCTGTTCCAAAGACAAAAAGCAGTGAGAAAATAATTCGGTTTTTCATAAATTGGTCATTTATTTAACGTTAAAGTTAACAAAACTTTTGACTTGCAATGGTAATTCACTCTTTTTTCATTAACTATTTACTGTTAACAAAAACTATTCCCATTCTATTGTTGCAGGCGGTTTTGAACTGATATCATAAACCACTCTGTTCACACCTTTTACTTTATTGATAATTTCGTTAGAGATTTTCATTAAGAAATCATAAGGCAAATGAACCCAATCTGCCGTCATTCCATCAGTTGATTCTACAGCACGAAGCGCTACCACTTTTTCATAAGTACGCTCATCACCCATCACACCAACACTATTGACCGGCAATAAAATAGCTCCGGCTTGCCAAACTTTATCGTACAAACCATGTTCTTTTAATCCGTTGATAAAAACAGCGTCGACTTCTTGCAAAATTCTAACTTTTTCAGGGGTTATTGCACCCAAAATTCTGATTGATAATCCGGGCCCGGGAAACGGATGTCTCCCTAAAAGTTCAGGATCGATACCCAATGTTTTTCCAACGCGACGTACTTCATCTTTAAAAAGCATACGCAACGGTTCTACGATTTGGAGTTTCATAAAATCCGGCAAACCACCAACATTATGATGTGACTTTATAGTCGCTGATGGTCCTTTTACCGAAACGGATTCGATTACATCAGGATAGATAGTTCCTTGTGCCAACCATTTTACATTTTCAATGCGATGTGCTTCATCATCAAACACTTCGATAAAAACACGCCCGATGGCTTTTCGTTTGGCTTCCGGCTCTTCAATTCCGTCTAAGGCAGAAAGAAAACGTTCTGAAGCATCAACGCCTTTTACGTTTAATCCCATATCCTTGTACTGGTGTAATACATTTTCGAATTCATTTTTTCGCAACAAACCGTTGTTTACAAAAATACAATAGAGGTTTTTGCCAATGGCTTTGTGTAATAAAACAGCAGCTACTGTTGAATCTACACCACCGGAAAGTCCTAAAACCACTTTGTCATTCCCAACCTTGTCTTGTAAATCTTTCACACAATCTTCTACGAAAGCATTTGGCGTAAAATTCTGAGGCACTTCGGCAATTTTCACCAAGAAGTTTTCCAAAATTTGCTTTCCGTCCGTAGAATGGTATACTTCGGGGTGGAATTGAATCGCATAAGTTATTTCACCTTCGATACGGTAAGCAGCATTGGCCACGTCTTTGGTACTGGCTAACAAAACTCCATTGGCTGGCAATTGTTTGATAGTATCGCTATGACTCATCCAAACCTGACTATTCAAAGCTACTTCTTCAAAAAAGGCTTCGTCGTCTTTGATGAAAGACAAATTCGCTCTACCGTATTCACGAATATTACTTGGCGCTACTTCACCACCATTGAAATGAGCTAAATATTGCGCACCATAGCAAACAGCGAGTAAAGGCATTTTGCCGCGAATTTGAGATAAATCAGGATGAGGAGCGTCTTCGGCTCTTACGGAATAAGGGCTACCCGAAAGGATAACTGCTTTGTAGGACGATAAATCATCTGGAAAATGATTAAAAGGGAAAATTTCGCAGAATATATTTAATTCGCGAACGCGGCGTGCAATAAGTTGTGTGTATTGCGAACCGAAATCTAAAATAAGTACGTTGTGTTGCATGCGCAAAAGTACTACTCTCGTTTGAAAATAAAAAACGGCAAAAGAAGATTCTTTAAAGGAATTTTCTTTTGCCGCAAATTTATGTGTTCAACCTACTCTTTTACAATCTTCTTGGTTTTCTCACCATTATCCGAATTTACTTTTAGGAAATAGATTCCGTTTGAATAATTTGAGACATCAAGACTAACCTGAGTTTCGTCAGCTACTTTTTTTATTAAAACTCTTCCTTGCACATCATACAATTCTATTGAATTAATCATGCTATTGGCATTAACGGTAATGTTATCTCTGGTTGGATTTGGATAATAATCAAAATCTAACTGAGTAAAACTTTCGACATTCAAAACAGTATTGTCGCCTTGCAAGTATAATGAAACAGGAATATATCCTTGTGCGCCAACAAAAACAGCATCGGGAACAGAGATTACAAAGGAATGATTCCCGGCGCTTAAATTCCCTAAAGCTATTTCACGAATTGGAATAACCGAACCCGGACACCAATTGCTAAAAGATTGCCATTGCGCAGGAGTTCTTGGACTTGCCCCATAAATCCCATTAGGTTGTGTATTGAAAACCCTGTATGGTTCACATGTAGTTTCGCCCGGACGATAAGACAATATCTGATTAGAATCTAAAGAAATATAATGCCATCTTCTGTTGTATTCTTCTCCACCTGAATTGGCTCCGTGATTGGATGTGATCAAATGAAACTTGGCGTTATTGATTGGTGAATCAAGGTTGAAATTAATAGTTCTAACCGTTGTTCCTATTGCATCTGAAGCACCAGTCGCGTAATTATTCAAATCTTTTTTAAAGTTTAAAGGCAAAATAAAAGTGTCATTTGGAATTGTGGTATCTTCATTGGTTACAAATTCTAAAGTGCCAAAAAAGACATCATTTCTTCCGGCACAACCAGCCACTTGGGTATTGGCAGCATAAGGCACACCAAAAACTTCTAATTCAATCCAAAAATCATAAATTGAATTCAGGTAACTGTCCTTTAAAATTTTGGCAGCATTGTTGACTGTAAAAGTATAAGGAACCGAACTTGGCTCGATATTTTTATTCATAAAAGGCGTGATAAATCTGCCTAATTCTATTCGACTTGTTGTATCAGGATTGTAGGTTGCTGCTCCCTTTGGCACTAAAGCCAAATTCACATTTCCGATTCTGTCATAATTATCACAAGCTGCAGTAATCAATACATTTAGTTGAAGTGTACTCCCAACATGATCTAATATATCAGTAGTCAGTTTTTTAGTAAACAAATCGTTTCTCAATCGCATAACATCGGGATCAGTAGGGACATTTACCAATGCAGCATACCCGTCATAGAACAATACATTGTCATAAATCGGGATTGCAGTTTGTGCTTTTGAAGTCAGCATTAATCCAAAAACAGAAAGCACTAAGATGTAATATTTTTTCATAGTTAAGTTGTTATTCCGCTACGCTCCTTACAATTCGGCCGCGCTTCGGCAGTTGTTTCGAGTGCTAAAATAAGAAAAAAATTACGCTTCAAAAGGGCTTATTCTTTTGAATATCAATTAGAACTTATAAAATAAAAAAACACCCAACAAATTGATAAAACTGTTGGGTGTTGACATTTTATAATGATTGAAAATTATTTTTGTTTAAAAGCTCTTACGCCGGGAAAATAGGCCGTATCGCCTAATTCTTCCTCGATTCTTAATAATTGATTGTATTTCGCCATACGGTCTGAACGAGAAGCCGATCCGGTTTTGATTTGTCCACAGTTCAAAGCAACCGCTAAATCGGCAATCGTATTGTCTTCCGTTTCTCCCGAACGGTGTGACATTACTGAGGTATAACCGGCGTTGTGCGCCATGTTTACGGCTGCAATCGTTTCCGTCAAAGTACCGATTTGGTTTACTTTTACTAAAATTGAATTCGCGATTCCTTCATTAATTCCACGAGACAAACGCTCTACATTGGTTACGAATAAATCGTCACCTACTAATTGTGTTTTGTTCCCGATTAATTCGGTTAAGTATTTCCAGCCTTCCCAATCGTCTTCATACATTCCGTCTTCGATAGAAATGATTGGATAGTTCGTAGCCAATGACGCTAAATATTCTGCTTGTTCTTTTGATGTCCTGATTTTTCCGGTGGCGCCTTCGAATTTGGTGTAATCGTATTTTCCGTCGACATAAAATTCAGATGCAGCACAATCAAGCGCTATCATTATCTCGTCACCGAATTTGTACCCGGCATTTTCAACTGCTTTTTTAATCGTATCCAAAGCATCTTCTGTTCCACCGGCAAGATTTGGTGCAAAACCTCCTTCATCACCTACCGCAGTAGACAAATTTCTGTCGTGTAAAACTTTTTTCAAGTTGTGAAAAATTTCAGTTCCCATTTGCATCGCATGCGTAAACGAAGTGGCTTTTACGGGCATAATCATAAACTCTTGGAACGCGATCGGCGCATCAGAGTGTGAACCACCGTTAATGATGTTCATCATGGGTACCGGTAAAGTATTGGCAGAAACACCACCAACGTAACGGTATAATGGCAAACCTAATTCGTTTGCAGCTGCTTTGGCCACTGCCAAAGAAACGCCTAAAATAGCGTTGGCACCAAGGTTTGATTTGTTTGGTGTTGCATCCAATTCAATCATTAATTGGTCGATATGATTTTGTTCGAAAACAGAAACACCCATTAATTCAGAAGCGATAGTCTCATTTACATTCTTAACCGCTTTCAAAACACCTTTCCCCATATAGGCTTTCCCGCCGTCTCTCAATTCTACTGCTTCGTGTTCTCCGGTTGAAGCACCACTTGGAACAGCCGCACGTCCTAAAACACCGTTTTCGGTTACTACATCTACTTCAATGGTTGGATTTCCTCTGGAATCAAGGATTTGTCTTGCGTGAACTTTTATGATAATGCTCATAGTATATTGTTTTTAGATTTTAATTAGGTTCACAAATTTAAGAAATTTAAAAACGAGATTATTAATTATTTGCACAACTTATAAACGCAATCGTTTTAGTTAGAATCAAAACTTCCAACCAATTGGTTTTACCATTAATTATACAACTTTAATAAAATATTAGATAACAATGTACTCTCGAGTTGTGTCTAATTTTACAGTAATAATTAAATACATCTGTCATGAAAAATTCATCTTTTAAAAACATCTTAAAAAACAATTTATCAAGTATACTTTGCTTAATTCTATTGGTTGGCTTTGCTCCTACTTCCTTATACTCTCAAGATTATCGTTATATCAATGCTTACATGGATGACTTTGGAAAGAACGAGATGTTTATTAAGAAATCATTGATGGATTATTCAGTGACTATAGTAGAAACGCAATTGGCTTCAAGATCTAAAGCTACTGCCGGGAAAATTGTAGAGAAATTAGAAAGTATTAATGCCAATTTAAGAAACAACAATAAAGGATTTGAAAACAATACTTTGCTTAGAGACAGTTTTATCAAAATGAACCAAAAAACGATAGAATCATTGCTTAATGGAAGTTTAATTTTAAACGATTATGATTATCAAAGCACTTTGTCTTTGGCGGAAATTGGCGTAAATTTTAATCAAAAAGAAAAAGACCTTGCCAGCTATTATGATGAGATGAAAAGCTACGAGAAAAACAAGAAAGCCTTTGGAACCAAATACAATATCAATTTCAAAAGCAGCAACGGAAAGAATGTATTAGAATACAATGCTTATCAAAATATTTTGTTCTATAAAATCAATGTAATTGACCAAAAACTAACTACTGTAATCAAAGCTAGAGACAAAAAAGGATTTACTGATTGCTTGAACAGCATCACCGTTATGCACGAAGCTACAATGGTAAAAACAACCCAGTACAACGACAATTTTAAAGACAATACGCTTAACAATGCCAATATAAAATACTCCAATTTCATCAATGGTCAAAAAGCAAAATTCGCCAACTTATTTAATGAATATGTAGATGAACACAATGCACTTCAAGTACTAAAGAATTCAAATGCCTCTCAAACAAACGAGACAGTTGCTAACTACAATAAGGTTGTTAGAAATTATAATGCTAAAAAGAATTCGTTTTATGAAGTTTATAATACCATTCAATCTGCCAAAAAAATATTGTATGACAGTTGGTTTGTAACCAATGGTACTTTTCTAAAAAATAACGGAGAATTTGAAAACATCCACAGCAAATATGTTGTTTCTGAATAATTCCCCGTATAAAAATTTAATAAGTAAGAGGCAAAAGTTTACACTTCAAGTAGATTCTTTGCCTTTTTTATGTTGGTTATAAAATCATCAAACAAATAAGAAGAGTCATGCGGTCCCGGACTGGCTTCCGGATGGTATTGTACTGAGAAACAGTTTTTGGATTTCATTCGCATTCCGGCTACAGTATTGTCGTTGATATGGTAATGGGTGATTTCTAAATCAGGATGTTTTTCCAATTCTTCCCTGTTGACCGCAAATCCGTGATTTTGCGAGGTGATTTCTCCTTTTCCGGTCAAGACATTCATTACCGGATGATTGATTCCTCTGTGGCCGTTGAACATCTTGTAAGTAGAAACGCCATTGGCCAAACCAATAATTTGATGCCCTAAACAGATTCCGAAAACCGGTTTGTCTGAAGCTATCATTGCTGCAGCTACTTTAATAACGCCTTCTAACGGTTCCGGATCGCCCGGTCCGTTTGACAAGAAATAGCCATCAGCATTAAAAGATTTTAATTCTTCAAAAGTGGCGTTGTATGGGAATACTTTGATGTAGCAATCTCTTTTGGCTAGGTTTCTTAAGATGTTTCTTTTGATTCCTAAGTCGAGAGCTGCTATTTTATAAGTAGCTTTTTCGTCTCCGAAAAAATATGGTTCTGTTACTGATACTGTTGACGCCAATTCCAAACCTTTCATATCGGGAACGTTGGCTAGTTGTTGTTTTAAATCTTCTATCGGAGTGCCGTCTGTGCAGATTACGGCATTTTGTGCTCCGTGGTCTCTGATGTAACTTACCAAAGCTCTGGTATCAACGTCTGAGATACAGATTAGGTTTTCTTTTTCGAAGTAATCGTATAGGTTGCTTTCTGAATCACGGCGAGAATGGGTAAAGCTGAAGTTTTTACAAACCAACCCTGAAATCATGATTTTATCTGCTTCTACTTCGTTAGCGTTTACTCCGTAATTACCAATGTGTGGATTGGTCGCTACCATGATTTGTCCGAAATAGGACGGATCGGTGAAGATTTCTTGGTAACCGGTCATTCCGGTGTTGAAACAAACTTCGCCAAAGGTTTTACCCGAGATACCGATTGATTTTCCGTAAAAGATAGTGCCGTCTGCTAGCAGTAAGATGGCTTGTGGTCGTGTCGTATACTTCATTATGTTGTTGTGTTGTAGTTGTGCAAAATTAATTTATTGTTGGCTTATATTAAAATGGAATTGTAAAAGTTTATAAACATTCCTTTAGTTTCTCCTCTAGCCCCGATGGACGCGACTACCGTGTAGTGCAAACAGCGGGAAAATGGATGGCTGATAAATCCCGAACCATTCGCTGCTGACTTTAAAACAAAATATTTGTTCAATTCAAGCCAAAAAAAAAGGATAAACAAAACGTTTATCCTTTATATTTAAGAGTGGGCAACCATTAGGCTTGCTCTTCTTTAGATTCTTCGTCAGCCGGAGCTTCCGGAGTTTCGTCTGCTGTAGGAGCTTCTGCTTCAGCGATTGGAGTTTCCTCAACAATCGGAGCTTCAACAACTTCTGCAACCGGAGTTTCAACCACTTCTTCCACCACTGGTGCAGGAGCAGCTTCCACCACAGGAGCTTCCACTTTTTCAGGAGCTGCAGTAGAAGTAGCTTTAGCTTTTCCACCACGACGGCTTTTCGCTTTTTTCTCTTCTTTTTTACCTCCGTTGTATAGTTCGTTGAAATCTACTAACTCAATCATGGCCATATCTGCGTTATCTCCAAGACGGTTACCCATTTTGATGATACGAGTATATCCACCCGGACGATCACCTACTTTTGCAGCTACGTCTCTGAATAATTCAGTTACGGCATATTTGTTGCGTAAGTAAGCGAAAACGATACGTCTGTTGTGCGTAGTATCTTCTTTTGATTTTGTTACTAATGGCTCAACAAATTGTTTAAGCGCTTTAGCTTTAGCGACAGTAGTATTAATACGTTTGTGCTCGATAAGAGAACAAGCCATGTTAGCCAACATAGATTTTCTATGTCCGGTCTGTCTGCTTAAGTGATTTACTTTTTTTCCGTGTCTCATGACGTGTTTTTTTAACCTTCATCTTGCTCAATCCACCTTGGAGAGCAAAATATGAAGTAATTTATTCTTTATCTAATTTGTATTTACCTAAATCCATCCCGAAAGTTAAATTTTTATTGGCTACCAATTCGTCTAACTCCGTTAGCGATTTTTTACCAAAATTACGGAACTTCATTAAGTCGTTTTTGTTGAAAGAAACAAGATCTCCAAGAGTGTCAACTTCGGCTGCTTTCAAACAGTTTAAGGCTCTTACTGATAAATCCATATCTACAAGCTTAGTTTTTAACAACTGTCTCATGTGTAAAGATTCTTCGTCATAAGATTCTGTTTGCGCAATTTCATCAGCTTCTAAAGTAATTCTCTCATCAGAGAATAACATAAAGTGGTGAATTAAAACTTTGGCAGCTTCTGTTAAGGCATCTTTTGGATTGATAGAACCATCAGTTTTGATTTCAAAAACTAATTTTTCGTAATCTGTTTTTTGCTCCACACGGAAGTTTTCAATAGCGTATTTTACATTTTTTACCGGAGTAAAAATAGAATCTGTAAAAATAGTACCAATTGCTGCATTTTGTTTTTTGTTCTCCTCAGCAGGAACATAACCACGACCTTTCTCGATAGTTAATTCCATGTTTAGGTTAACTTTGCTATCCAAGTTACAAATTACCAGTTCCGGGTTTAACACTTGGAAACCGGAGATGAATTTTTGAAAATCACCTGCTGTAATTTGGTCTTTTCCTGAGATTGAGATAGAAACTGTTTCATTATCTACATCTTCGATCTGACGTTTGAAACGTACTTGTTTAAGATTAAGGATAATTTCAGTAACATCTTCAACAACTCCTGAAATGGTTGAAAACTCATGCTCAACTCCTTCGATACGAACCGAAGTAATGGCATAACCTTCTAACGCAGAAAGTAAAACTCTTCTAAGTGCATTACCAACTGTCAATCCGTATCCCGGTTCTAAAGGTCTGAATTCAAACTTACCTTCAAAATCGGTTGAATCGATCATGATAACTTTATCGGGCTTCTGAAAATTAAATATTGCCATAATTTAGACTAATGTCAATTATTATTTGTTGTACAACTCTACGATTAATTGCTCTTTAATATTTTCTGGAATTTGAAGTCTTTGAGGAACGGAAACAAAAGTCCCTTCTTTAGTATCATTATTCCAAGTGATCCACTCATATACATGAGAAGAATTGGCTAATGAGCGCTCAATAGCTTCAACAGATTTAGATTTTTCACGAACAGCAACTTTGTCACCTGGTTTCAAGTGGTAAGATGGGATGTTTACCAATTCTCCGTTTACAGTGATGTGACGGTGAGAAACGATTTGTCTTGCAGCTCTTCTTGAAGGTGCAATTCCCATTCTGAATACAACGTTATCTAAACGAGCTTCGCATAATTGTAAAAGGATTTCACCTGTTACGCCTTTAGAAGCTGCTGCTTTTTCGAAAAGGTTTCTGAATTGTTTTTCTAAAAT
>NZ_DLGY01000033.1:160565-168529 GCF_002482945.1 Flavobacterium sp. UBA7682 | reverse complement strand
GCTTTTTGCTTTTCCATTAACTGGACAGCGTATTCAGATTTTTTACCTCTTTTTTTAGCCATCCCGTGTTGTCCAGGAGGATAATTTCTTTTTTCGAAGGATTTGTCTTCTCCGAATATTGCTTCGCCAAATTTACGAGCAATTCTTGTACTTGGACCAGTATATCTTGCCATTTTAAATTGTTTTAAGATAGAGATTATGAATTCAGGTCGAATCCTCCGATAATCTTTATTCTATCTTGATTATACTATAATTATACTCTACGTCTTTTAGGAGGACGACATCCGTTGTGTGGCATTGGAGTAACGTCGATGATTTCGGTTACTTCAATTCCTGAATTATGAATAGATCTGATAGCAGACTCACGTCCGTTACCCGGTCCTTTTACATAAACTTTTACTTTTTTAAGACCAGCTTCTAAAGCCACCTTTCCACAATCTTCTGCGGCCATTTGAGCTGCGTATGGAGTGTTCTTTTTAGAACCTCTAAAGCCCATTTTACCAGCTGAAGACCAAGAGATAACTTCACCTTTTTTGTTTGTTAACGAAATGATGATGTTATTAAAGGTTGCATTAATATGAGCTTCACCCGTTGATTCAACGATAACTTTACGTTTTTTTGCAGTTGCTTTAGCCATATTACTTATTATTTAGTTGCTTTTTTCTTGTTAGCAACAGTTTTTCTTTTACCTTTTCTAGTTCTAGAGTTGTTCTTAGTTCTTTGTCCTCTTAAAGGAAGACCAGATCTGTGACGGATACCTCTATAACATCCAATATCCATTAAACGTTTGATGTGTAATGACACTTCTGAACGAAGCTCACCTTCAATCTTGTAGTATGATACGGCGTCACGGACTCCTCCGATTTCGTCGTCATTCCAATCTTGAACTTTTTTATCTTGGCTCACTTGAGCTTTTTCTAAAATCTCAATAGCTCTACTTCTACCTACTCCGAAGATGTAGGTTAAAGCGATAACTCCTCTTTTGTTTTTTGGGATGTCTACCCCTGCTATTCTTGCCATAACTATCCTTGTCTTTGTTTAAATCTAGGATTCTTTTTGTTGATTACGTATAATCTGCCTTTTCTTCGTACAATCTTGCACTCGGCACTTCTTTTTTTAACTGATGCTCTTACTTTCATTGTAATACTTTTAATATCTATAAGTAATTCTTGCTTTTGACAAATCGTAAGGGCTCATTTCCAGTTTCACTTTGTCACCAGGTAACAATTTGATGTAATGCATACGCATTTTTCCGGAGATATGAGCAATTACAACGTGTCCGTTTTCTAATTCTACACGGAACATTGCATTTGACAATGCTTCGATTATTGATCCGTCTTGTTCTATTGCTGATTGTTTTGCCATAAAAATTAAGCTACTGCTTTTCTATTTTTACCCGTTTTCATCAATCCGTCATAGTGTTTATTCAATAAATAAGAATTTATTTGTTGAATAGTATCGATAGCTACACCAACCATAATGATTAATGAAGTACCACCATAGAACATAGCCCATGATTGTTGTACATCAAGACTAACAACAATCGCCGGGAACACAGCAATTAATGCTAAAAATAACGAACCAGGGAATGTTATAAGAGACATGATTCTATCTAAGAAATCGGCAGTTTCGACACCAGGTTTAACCCCCGGAATAAAACCACCACTTCTTTTTAAATCATCGGCCATTTTGTTTGTAGGAACTGTAATTGCAGTGTAGAAGAAAGTAAATATTAAAATCAACAATGCAAATACTAAGTTGTACCAAAATCCGAACATGTTACTAAACGTACCTGCAATAGACTGTGACGTTTCAGAGTTTGAAAGTCCAGCCACGGCTGCCGGTATGAACATAATAGCTTGCGCAAAAATGATTGGCATAACTCCTGCAGAATTCAGTTTTAACGGAATCCACTGTCTGTTACCTCCTAATGAATCTTGTTCGAAATCACCGGCTGTTGTACGACGAGCGTATTGCACCGGAATTTTTCTAACTGCCATTACCAATAGAACACAAGCAATGATTACCAATAACCAAACGATGATTTCAAGTACTAATAACATCGGACCACCATTGTTGTTGGTCACTTTAGAAGTAAACTCTTGAAACAAAGCTTGTGGTAATCTGGCAAGGATTCCTACCATAATTAATAGGGAAATACCATTACCAATACCTTTATCTGTAATTTTTTCACCTAACCACATAGCGAATACTGTACCTGTAGTTAGAATTAATACTGAAGAGAACAAAAACTGGAATGAATCAAATCCTAATAGGAATGCACTTGGAGGCAAAGTGGTGTATAGGTTATAAATATAACCAGGACCTTGTACCAAGGTGATTAAGATGGTTAACCATCTTGTAATTTGATTCAATCTTTTTCTGCCACTTTCGCCATCTTTTTGCAATTTCTGCAAGTAAGGAATAGCGATACCCATTAATTGAACAACAATTGAAGCTGAGATGTAAGGCATAATACCTAACGCAAAAACTGATGCTTTAGAGAAGGCTCCACCGGTAAACATATCAAGTATTGATCCAATACCTTGGTCTGTTTGACCTGCTAAGTTTTCTAATTGTGTAGCATCAATTCCCGGAAGAGTAACATGCGCTCCAAATCTATAAACCAATAACAGACCAAGAGTTACCAAGATTCTGTTTTTCAGTTCTTCTATTTTCCAAACATTATTTAATGATTCAAAAAATTTCTTCATTGTTCTGATAATTATAAGGTTACAGCTTCTCCACCAGCAGCCTCAATAGCGGCTTTAGCAGTTGCAGTAAATTTGTGAGCAGTTACTTTTAATTTTGCTTTTAATTCTCCTCTTCCTAAAATCTTAACCAATTCGTTTTTAGTAGCCAAACGAGTTTCAACATATACTGTAAAATCTACTGTATCTGTAACTGTTCCGTTATCTACTAATAACTGAAGTGCATCAAGATTAATACCTTGATATTCTTTACGGTTGATGTTTGTGAAACCAAACTTAGGTACACGTCTTTGAAGTGGCATTTGTCCACCTTCAAAACCAATCTTTTTAGAATAACCAGAACGAGACTTAGCTCCTTTGTGACCTCTTGCAGCGGTACCACCTTTACCAGAACCTTCTCCTCTACCTAATCTTTTGTTTTGATTGTGTGTAGAACCTTCAGCAGGTTGTAAGTTACTTAAATTCATAACTATGATTTGTTATTTAACTTCCTCTACGGAAACTAAGTGTTTAACTTTATTTATCATTCCAAGGATAGCTGGATTTGAATCATGCTCCACAACCTGTCCCATTTTACGAAGACCTAAAGCCTCTAATCCTCTCTTTTGTGTAAGAGGACAATTGATTTTGCTTCTAACTTGTTTTACTAATAATTTAGCCATAATTTCCTTGAATTAACCTTTAAAAACTTTTTCTAAAGAAATACCTCTTTGTTTTGCAACAGTAACGGCACTTCTCATTTGTAATAAAGCATCAAAAGTTGCTTTTACCACGTTATGAGGATTTGATGAACCTTGTGATTTTGACAATACATCGTGAATACCAACCGACTCAAGAACTGAACGAACAGCTCCACCAGCGATTACTCCGGTACCGTGAGATGCAGGCATCAAAAATACTGCTGCTCCACCAAATTTTCCTTTTTGTTCGTGAGGTACAGATTGACCACTTAAAGGAATTCTAACTAAGTTTTTCTTTGCATCTTCTACTGCTTTAGCAATAGCTTCAGAAACGTCTTTAGATTTTCCTAAACCATGTCCAACAACACCGTTTTCATCACCTACTACTACAATTGCAGAGAAGCCGAAAGCTCTACCACCTTTTGTAACTTTGGTAACACGATTTACACTTACCAGACGATCCTTTAATTCAAGACCGCTAGGTTTTACTAATTCTACATTTTTGTATTTAGACATAATATATTAGAATTTAAGTCCAGCCGCTCTTGCGCCTTCTGCTAATGATTTAATACGACCGTGGTACAAATAACCTCCTCTATCGAAAGTTACTTCAGTAATCCCGGCTTTTAACGCTTTTTCTGCTGCAAGTTTTCCAACTGCTGCGGCAACTTCAACGTTTGTACCTTTAATATCTACTCCTTTATCTTTTGATGAAGCAGCCAATAAAGTAACTCCATTCACATCATCGATTAGTTGTGCGTAGATTTCTTTATTACTTCTGAATACAGATAATCTTGGTCTAGCAGTAGTACCGCTAACAATCTTTCTGATTCTGAATTTAATTCTTTGTCTTCTTTCAGTTTTTGTTAATGACATAATGCTACTTTTTACGCTGATTTACCTGCTTTTCTTCTTAATACTTCACCAACAAACTTAACACCTTTTCCTTTGTAAGGTTCTGGTTTACGGAAACCTCTGATTTTCGCAGCGATTTGTCCGATTAATTGTTTGTCGAAAGATGTTAACTTCACGATTGGGTTTTTACCTTTTTCAGATATCGTTTCTAATTTTACTTCTGGAGCAACTTCTAAAACGATATTGTGAGAGAAACCTAATGCTAAGTCTAATTTTTGACCTTGGTTTGAAGCTCTATAACCTACTCCAACCAATTCTAATTCTTTGGTAAAACCTTCAGATACACCAATAATCATGTTATTGATTAATGATCTGTATAATCCGTGTTTTGCTCTATGATCTTTACTATCAGATGGTCTTTCTACTACTAGTTGACCTTCTTCAACTTTTACTGTTACGTCTGCGTAATCTTGTGTAAGTTGACCTAATTTTCCTTTAACTGTAATTACTGTTTCACTAACTTCAACAGTAACACCAGCAGGAATTGAAATTGGATTTTTACCTATTCTTGACATTGTTTAACTGTTTTTATTAGTATACGTAGCAAATTACTTCTCCACCAACATTTAATTGCTTAGCTTGTTTCCCGGTCATTAAACCTTTTGAAGTTGAAACAATAGCAATTCCTAATCCGTTAAGGATTCTTGGGATTTTTGTTGAACCTGCATATTTACGTAAACCTGGTTTACTAATTCTTTGGATATCTTTGATTACAGACTCTTTAGTATCTTTATCATACTTCAAAGCGATTTTGATAGTACCTTGAACAGTACTGTCTTCAAATTTGTAACTTAAGATATATCCTTGATCGAATAAAATCTTTGTGATTTCTTTTTTCAAGTTCGACGCCGGGATTTCAACCACTTTGTGGTTTGCCATCACTGCATTTCTAACTCTCGTAAGATAATCTGCAATTGGATCTGTATACATATGTATAAATTTGCGGTTATGGTTTTCAAGAGGCACTCGCCTAATGAACCTTTAACCAATTAAAATTATTTTTTGGTTTGCAAAAGTAATAACTTTTAGCGAGATTACCAAGAAGCTTTTTTAACTCCCGGGATTAATCCGTTATTTGCCATTTCACGGAATGTTACACGTGAAATACCAAACTGACGCATATATCCTCTTGGTCTACCTGTTAATTTGCAACGATTGTGCATACGAACCGGTGAAGCATTTTTTGGTAATTTTTGCAAGCCTTCATAATCTTTAGCTTCTAATAAAGCTTTTCTTTTTTCAGCGTACTTTGCTACCGTTTTTTCTCTTTTCACCTCACGGGCTTTCATTGATTCTTTAGCCATGTCTTAATTCTTTTTAAAAGGTAAACCTAATTCAGCCAATAATGACTTTGCTTCTTTATCTGTGTTAGCAGAAGTTACGAATGTAATATCCAAACCTGATATTTTATTTACTTTATCAATATCAATTTCAGGGAAAATGATTTGCTCAGTAACACCAAGGTTGTAATTACCTCTTCCGTCAAAACCAGTAGCCTTGATCCCGCTAAAATCTCTTACACGTGGTAAAGATGATGTGATAAGTCTATCTAAAAACTCATACATTCTTTCTCCTCTAAGAGTTACTTTGGCACCAATTGGCATCCCTTTTCTCAATTTGAAAGACGCAACGTCTTTCTTAGAGATTGTAGATACTGCTTTTTGTCCAGTAACTTTAGTCAACTCATCAACTGCATAGTCAACCAGTTTTTTATCAGATACTGCTGCTCCAACTCCACGGCTTAAAACGATTTTTTCCAATTTAGGAACTTGCATTACGTTTTTATAACCGAATTCTTCTTTAAGGGCAGCAATTACTCTGTCCTTATATTCTTGCTTAAGTCTAGGTGTATATGCCATAACTATAATACTTGATTAGATTTTTTTGAAAATCTCACTTTCTTATCTCCTTCTGTCTTGATTCCAACCTTAGTTGCAGATTTTGATTTTGGATCAATCAATGCAAGGTTTGAAACATGGATAGGAGCTTCTTTCTTAACAATTCCTCCTTGAGGGTTTTTAGCACTTGGTTTTGTATGTTTCGAAACCATGTTTACTCCTTCAACGATTGCTTTGTTTTTCTCACGGTTAACACTTACTACTTTACCTTCAGAACCTTTATGGTCTCCGGCGATAACAGTTACTGTGTCTCCTGATTTTATTTTTAGCTTTATCATTTTACTAACGAATTAAAGCACTTCTGGTGCTAATGATACAATTTTCATGAATTGTTTTTCACGAAGTTCTCTCGCAACCGGACCAAAAACACGAGTTCCTCTCATCTCACCTGCCGCGTTCAAAAGAACACAAGCATTGTCATCAAAACGGATATAAGAACCATCGGCTCTTCTCACTTCTTTCTTGGTACGTACAACAACTGCAGTAGAAACAGCACCTTTTTTCACGTTTCCGTTTGGTGTTGCATCTTTTATTGACACTACAATTTTATCTCCAACAGAGGCATAACGACGTTTCGTTCCTCCTAAAACACGGATAGTCAAAACTTCTTTTGCTCCTGTGTTATCTGCTACTTTTAATCTCGATTCTTGTTGTACCATAATTACTTAGCTCTTTCAATGATTTCAACTAGTCTCCAACATTTGGTTTTAGATAAAGGTCTTGTTTCCATGATCTTTACTGTATCACCAATGTTACAGTCATTTGTTTCGTCGTGTGCATGAAACTTTTTAGTTTTTAACACGAACTTACCGTATAACGGGTGTTTTACTCTGGTTACTTGTGCCACAACAATAGACTTGTCCATTTTGTTTGACGTAACAACACCAATTCTTTCTTTTCTTAAATTTCTTTTATCTTCCATTTTAGCAGAATACAATTATTGTAACTCTCTTTTAGTTAGCTCTGTTGCTACTCTAGCAACCGCTCTTCTAGCACTTCTAATTTGAAGTGGATTGGCAATTGGAGAAATAGCGTGAGCTGATTTTAGGTCTGAATACGCTTTTCTTAATTGACTAAGTTTTTCTTGCAACTCAGCTGCGGATAGATTTATAATTTCTGATTGTTTCATAATTAATTTTAGATTATGCTTCGAAATCTCTAGCAACGACAAACTTAGTTTTTACAGGAAGTTTTTGAGCAGCAAGACGCAAAGCCTCTTTTGCAACCGCTAGTGGAACTCCACCAACTTCAAACATAATTTTTCCTGGTTTCACAACAGCAGCCCAATATTCGACCGCTCCTTTACCTTTACCCATACGTACCTCTAGAGGTTTTTTGGTGATCGGTTTATCTGGAAATATTTTAATCCATAACTGTCCTTCTCTTTTCATAAAACGAGTGGCAGCAATACGTGCCGCTTCGATTTGACGTGAAGTTAAGAACATTCCATTTTCATGTACTGATTTAATTCCAAACATTCCATTAGAAAGCTCGTGTCCTCTTTGAGAAACGCCTTTCATTCTACCCTTCTGTACCTTACGGTATTTTGTTCTTTTAGGCTGTAACATTTTTCTTTAGTTTAAAATTTACTTTCTTTTACGGTCTCCACCAGGTTTTCTGTCTTTGTTAAAAGGTTTTCTGTCTCCTCCTTTTGAAGAATCCCCGCCTTTTCCGCCAGAAGCTTGTTTTTTATCCATTCCAACAAGTGGAGATAAATCACGTTTTCCGTAAACCTCACCTTTCATGATCCATACTTTGAT